>NZ_SDHZ01000004.1:0-300000 GCF_004118675.1 Filimonas effusa
GTTAAACACAGTTGCCTATAAATTGGGTGCAATGATAAATTATTTGCCTGTTTGTTGCTCGTGCGGGGTGTTTGGGGGGATACCAGCGTTCGGTTCCCTGGGCAAATGTAAAGGCGACGCTCCGTTCGGTGTTTTATGCCTTGATTAGCCAGCATAGATTAGTAAACAATAGCCAAGTGGGAATATATACTTTGCCAATTTAGTCGGAATTAGAATAATGTACGAAGCTGAACTCATTAAAAAACAATGGAGAGGCTTGGAAAACCCCTGATCTTGCCTTCCGGCAAATAATACCAAGATCGCCAGACCAGCTATAATAATCCCTATAGTTACTTCCTTTAAACCGTTTCTGAATATCATAAAATCTATTTAAAATGCAAATATAAAGGCGACGTTCAATGTTCGGTTCGCTATTCGGTAAAAATCAACTAATAGAAACATATGGTTTCCCGTCAGCGTCCAGGAAAATGTTTACTTCATAATCTGCAACAGCAGATATGTGTACATCCTGCGCCTTCAATTCCTTCAGAATTTCCTTTAAGTTATCTATCAGATGCATCTGGTCAGAGGTAAATATAGCAGATTGATCACTCATAAGGTTTTAAGTTCAAAGGTAACAAAATGATCCAGTTAATGTAATCTCTGCTTCCTGCTTTTTATTAATCTTTTAATGAATGATTTTATCAGATGAATAATGAAACAGCATTTCTTGTTACTTCAGGATTTAGATACGAGCAGCAGAAGGGAAGTAAAATCCGTTCTCCGGAAATCTTTAATAAACGAGATACTTTCACATGTTTCAATGAAGCTATATTAGCTTTAAACAAGATTCCAGATTACTACTTCAGTGCTGCATTGGCTACTCAATTTCAACTGGATAAATCACTGGATTATGCCGCAGTTCATGACAGTGATGGTGTAATAAATGTAACGAAGATTTATTTGGGATATGCCAGCAATAGAGAGCCGGGTGTATATGTTACTTTACACGGTATATCTCCTGAAGAATATAACAAAGCTGCCGGAGATGATCTAGCTAAATATCCATTTTTACAAGTTGGAACTACCATCGCCTATAAGGTGATGTCTTATGAGCAAATGGAAAAGGAAATTTTGTCCTTCCGGCAAACTCAACGTAATCCAAGATATGTACGGTCTACAAATGGACAGAGACGCAATATGAGATAGTATTTAACTTATAGTCCGAAAAGGAAATGGGCAATGCGGGAGCGCAACCCATCAGCGATAGGACTATTGCGGGAATAACCCACAGACCGCCTTCAATTTTTGGGGCGGTTTGCCTTTTGATGACGATAGCTGTAGCCTATTTTTGCTTTCTTGTTCACCATTTTTTCTCCGCGAATGTACGACCTGCCTTTCCGTTCTCAACAAGGGCTTTCGCGGCGATATACTCACTGCGTTCCGCTATTTATAGCTTGCGCACGATCACCTGATATACGGCTCCCACTAAACAAGGTTGGGATGTGGCCCCCGTAATATGACTAAATTTAAACTAACTTTGGCGGCGCTATCAACCAAATAAATGCCACTTCTTTACGCTACATACAAAGAGGAAATAAAGCCATTGGTCGAGAAATTACCAGAGGAAAAGCTGCTTTTTGCCGCTGTCTGGACAGCGGATTATCTTGATAGGCAGTACGGAATCTACTTCAATCACATTGGGCATAAAGAAGAAAGAGACGTATTGCAAAATGCAATTGCATTTTTATGGAATGTCGTTGATGATGCCGCTGCAATCAACCTCACTGAACAACGAAGGCATTTGAAATTGGTACGGAATATTGATATTGATAACCTCGATTTTGCTATACCTGATCAATGCGGCATTTTAAAAATAATGGAGGCAACTGAAAGTGCCCTCGTTTTTGTAAAAAATAAGAATGTCAATAATGTAGTAGACATCGGCTGGCATCCGATCGAAGTGCTCAATTCAGTAAAAGATAGCGTCATCCCCTGGTACGAAACCCCGCCAAATTACGAGATAGATGATCCCTTTTTTAAGGAAGAACTGACTGCTCAAATGAGGTTGTATAGTTTCCTCAATTCCAATGAACCCGTTAGCAGCGCTGAGAAGAAAATCTTTAGACTTTGATACATAACCGATACTTGAACCTATACGCTGGTATAGGTTATTCTAAATAGGGATGCTGATAATAGCGTCGTCCTTTTCCATTAGCAAGCGCCTCTGATAATTTGTAATAACTCCTATTGCCGCCTCACACGAGGCGGCTTTTTTATTGGTCCCGTGCCGCAAGCGTCACTGGGTCTCTAATCATTTTCAAAAGAAAAGAGAAAAAAGAAAACAAAAGTACGGGGTGGGCTAACGAAAAACAAGGCCGGGGTCCCGCAAGAAATATTACCTCCCCAGAGCCTTGCCGGCTCCGGAAAGGTAATATTTCATGCCCCCAACCTTGTTTTTCGTTAGCCCACCCCGGAGAGATAAGCTTTCTTTTTCTCTTTTTTCTTTTGAAAATGATCACGCCAAAAAAACACACAAATGAAACATCCTGAAAAATCAAATGCGCCGCTGCCATTAGCAAAGATCATGGCTACATCCTGGGCAATTCAAGCCGAAACGCATGTATCACGCAGCCGCGCGTTGTGCTATGCCTGGGGCATCTTCCTCAATGAAAATGTCATGCTTTACCGCTTGGTTTCAAAGCACAGCACCCGTGCCAAACCCCAAGTTTCTACAAGCAACCTCACACTTTTTATTTAATCACGTTTAACCCTGGCGTATGCCGCCGCCAGTCAAAAATAAACGGCTATTATATGGCAGATAATATAAATTTTAATCAAATCACAGGAAAACACGCTTTTTACTCTGTACGTCAAAAGGCATGGCACGAAAAAGGTTACATAGCGGATAAGTATCAACGTAGTGGGGATGTACTGGAAGCCTCACAACTCAATTTTGAAGTAGCTAAACGGCCTTTGATAACCTACGATACTATCGGAGAGGAACCAAATGAATTAATTGTACCAGATGTTAAAGTGCCTGACTTTTTCGCTACTGTGCGCACCGATACAAATCAGCCGCTTGGTGTGGTAGGAAGTGGTTACGAGGTAATCCAGAATATTGATGCATTTAGCTTTTTTGATTGCATCGCGGGACCTGAGAATATCTACTACGAAACAGCAGGTGCATTAGGCAAAGGTGAGCGTATTTTTATTACTGCTAAATTACCCTCTTATATTACTGTTGCGGGGATAGATACAATGGAAAACTATCTATTCCTTACTACATCACACGACGGCAGCGGCTCAATTGTGGCTGCGTTTACTCCCGTGCGTATCGTGTGTAACAATACCTTAAACGCAGCTTTAGGCAATTGTTCAAATAAAATTAAAATACGGCATACCGCTAATGCAAAGGACAGGTTAAAAGAAGCACACCGCGTAATGGGTATGGTAAACAAATGTACACCTGCCATCTCTGACACTTTTAACCACTGGGCAAAAATTAGTATAACAGACCAGCAGGTAAAGGAATTGATTACGCTTGCCTTAGCACCTAACCAGGAGACAATTACCAATATTAAAAAAGGCGAGTGGGAAGAAGTAAGTACCCGGTTTAAAAATCAACTGGGAGACGCTTTTTCTTATGCATTCGGTAGTGATACGCAATTGATAGAATCAACAAAAGGTAAGTTATTTGGGGCTTACAATGCAGTTACCGGCTACTTTCAAAATGTCGCAAAGTATGATAATCCTTCCGACCAGGTTAACGCCATTTTATACGGAGGTACAGCCGAAAAGAAAGCCCAAAAAGCATTTAATCTGTGTGAATCATTCGCGCAGTATGGCGCTGATGCACTGCAATTTAATTAACCCCATAACCGGGGGCATAGCCCCCGGTTAATTCCAATATCATATAAATCGTTCCCAATGGCTAAACATGCCTTATACGTCATCGTTAGGGTGATGGTAGACTCCGCATTGCCTGACAAAAAGCAGATTATTAACCAATTCGAAAAACAAAGCGAAGAAATCAGTTTTCCCGGTTCGCCAGACATAGAAATCCTAAATGTCAGGTGGATAGATACCTGGCCGAAAGATCCGGCATCCGGGGAGCCTTGGACATTGTAAACAATTTAATCACTATAAAAAATATTATTATGAAACACAATTTTGAACAACGCAAGCAGAACCGCATTGATAATGCTATTGAACAATCTGAAAAGAATACCCGTTTGTCGGTGCAGCAATATAATGAAGCGGATAAAATAGCATCATTTATTCCAATGGGCCAGCCGATTTTGATAGGGCATCATTCAGAAAAAAGGCACCGCCGCGACCTGGATCGAATACACAATTTACACGGCCAGTCCATTAAATCAACTGAAAAGGCCGCCTATTATGCTGATAAGGCAAAAACCATTGAAAGCAACACCGCTATTTTCTCCGATGATCCGCAGGCGCTGGATAAACTTCGTACAAAATTAAAGGAGTATGAAGACCTGCAAACCTATATGAAGGCTGTTAATAAGTGCATCAAAAAGAAGGATAAAGAAGCATTTTTAAAGTTACCCGGAAGCAGTGAAGAGAAATGGATCGATTTAAATACTCCAGATTGTTGTAAACAAATAGGTTTCCCTCATTACAAATTGACAAATAACGGTGCCGAAATTAGAAGATTGAAAGCACGTATTAAGCAATTAGAGAACGTGGAGAAATGGGAATCTTCCGAATCAGAACACAATGGCGTTACACTTAGAATAAACGTGGAAGCCAACCGCGTACAATTGTTATTCCCAGGTAAACCGGAAGAAAAAATCAGATCTATTTTAAAATCCCATTGTTTTCGTTGGACACCTTCAGAAAAGGCTTGGCAGCGGCATTTAAACGGTTCCGGCATCTACGCCGCAAAATCTGCTTTGCGTGACATTGCTAATAAAACGCTTCCACAAAAAGAAGAACCTGCACAGGGGGACGTATTGCCAGACAGTCAGGATTGAAATAGCACATATATATACCGGCCCATGCGGGCCGGTATATAACCAGATGTAAACCTTAAAACCGGCAGCGTTCCCGGTCACCCCCTGAGCGCACCTTTTTTATGGCTTGGAGTATATCAATATCACCGGATGGCTGGAATGATATATATGATGCATGTCACGCCAGTGAAAAGCATTTTTTATTAGATGCTATCAATGAAACTGCCTCACAAAAGGGATTTCCTGGTATATCAGACGCCGCTGCGGAAGAAATTGCACAGGAAGCATTGGCTAATCTGGTCTTTCAGATTATCCAGGAAACGGATACGTGTGATAACGGCGGCGGCAAATATTGGATTGATCCCAAAGGATTTTATAAAATAGATTTATCAGAAAGCGGAAAGAGTGAATCAGCTTACTAAGTGAGCTATCTCACAGGCATGGTGTGAAATCAGCTTTTAGATTTATTTTTTACAACTAGTTGTTAACCGTTATCCTGACGGAAATAATCAGGTACATCATTTATGAAGCCTCTAATTATTGGTGAATATTACACCGTTATAGATAAACTATTACCCAATTATAAAACCCGTCGTTGGCATATGAAAGTTACCGGATACAATGTTGATTTGTCCTGCTTTGAAATAAAGAGCAGTTTAGCGGGAGACTCGATTTATTTAGCCAATGGGCAGCATTTTAAAAACTCCTTAATCATAGAAGGGACAGAGTTCCCATTTAAAACTGAAATTGATTTTGGTATTTCCGCTATTCAGCCAGTTTATTTCTTTATCACTACAGATTACGAGGGGTTAAGGTCTATACTCTTAGAAAAATGTATTAGCCTTTCCAATGACCTGTTAATGCGCATTTATTATCGGCCGTACCTTCCTTCAGATCGCAGACTTTGGTGGTTTGCCCCTTTTGAACGTCTATTTTAACAGTTCCCAGGCAAAGGCTGCAAATGCTGAAACCCATTAGCCCCGGCCAGCGGGCCGGGGATTACTTTCTTTGAATCCGCAAAGAAAGTAACAAAGAAACGGCATTCGCTCGTTTCCATTCTTTTTCAACACTCATTACACATCACATCCCTGCTGAGGGAATAAATGATTATTGTTATGTCCAGTATTGATAATATTCAATCTACTATAGTGCCTATTACCGAAAGCGGTAATTATAATCTTCATGATTATGATAAATATATAGTCGCGTTTTCGGGCGGCAAAGATTCTACAGCCTGTTTTTTATACTTGTTGGATCAAGGTATCCCATTGTCTAAAATTGAATTATGGCACCATGACATTGACGGACGGGAACAGACGTTAATGGATTGGGAGGTTACACCAGCTTATTGCCGGGCGTTTGCGGAAGCATTCAACGTCCCGATTTATTTTTCCTGGAAGCAAGGTGGATTTAGGAGGGAAATGTTACGGGAGAACGCTTTAACGGCTCCGGTTAATTTCGAATGTCCAGACGGCAGCATTCAAACAACTGGCGGCAAAACCGGCAAACCTAATACAAGGTTACGTTTCCCGCAGGTTACACCTGATTTATCATTGCGCTGGTGTTCTTCTTACCTTAAAATTGATGTTGGCGTTAAGGCATTGGTAAACCAGAATAGATTTAACGGGAAACGTACACTATTTATATCCGGTGAACGGGGAGAGGAAAGCCCTGCCAGGGCAAAATATAAAATGTGGGAAACTGACAAAGCGGATTGCCGTTATCGTGAGACATTCTCTAAAACTGTAACCCATACTAGCAACGGAATGGCCCAAACCAAAGTGCGTAGAATCATAAGAGGCAAAAAACACCGACATGTCGATAGGTACAGGCCCATTTTAAACTGGAAAGAAAAACAGGTGTGGGATATTATCAAAGCACATAGAGTACGGGTACATCCTTGTTATTACCTTGGGTACTCTCGTTGCTCCTGTAAGTTCTGCATTTTTGGCAATCCTGATCAATTTGCAACCAGCTATAGAATAAGCCCCGATCAAGGTAATGCCCTGATGGCTTATGAAGAACAGTTTGGGGTGACCATGAAACGAAATACCACGCTGGCTGCTTGTATTGATTCTGGAAAACCATTTGTCAACCTTGATGATGAAAATGTCATAGTTGCAACCTCTTATACTTATGATCTGCCTGTTAGAATGAGCCAGAGCGAACATTGGTTGCTACCTGTTGGAGCATATAAAAGAGGTTGTTCAGAAAGGTAATGGCATTTGTTACAAACGCCGCAGTATCGCTATCCTGGCGATACTGCGCTGGCAGCGGCTGCAAATGTATCAGCCTTACTTTCTTTGACATCCGCAAAGAAAGTAACAAAGAAACGGTGGTAACAGGATATTGAACATCTTTCCCAAAATCGGCCATTAAGACCCCAATACGTCGTTGGTGGTTATATCAATTATAAGATTAAGTTGAAGTCAATTCCAAGATGACGTATTTCGGCTTAATCGTTTATACCACAGAGTGAATGTGCTTTATTGTTTCTTGGGAATAGGTAATTCCCTCTATATTAATCTGATTTTCTTCTTTCATTTTTGGGATAATTGGTCTATTGAAACCAGTATATACAGGTGGTTAAGTTAGGTGAGATCTTTCATTAAGGGAAAATGACTCTTTGGTTGTGTATAGGGATTTTACAGGATTCTATTACGTTAAACACTGTTTTGATGTGATAAATAATTTTAATATGAAATCGAAATTAAATCGTAGTCATTTGTCATTAATGATTGTTTTGAATCAATGTCGTTAACCTCGGATTAACTATTTAGGAATAAAAAATTGTATTACTTTCAAAAAGTTTTTATCGAATCTGTACCTAAAGGATCAACCCCCTATATGAAGTTAATCTCATTCATCCCGATTGCCTTTGTGCTACTTCCATGCCTTGTTAGTGCTCAGGACAGTATAAAGAACCAAATTAGATACGTAAGATATGTTGAACAATCAACAGGGGCTTACGAAAAAAAGATAAGCCAATATTCCCAAAAGATGCTAAGGAAATTTAGCAGGCAAGAACGAAAGATTAAAAACAAACTTGTGAAATTGGACCACCAAAAGGCAAAAGAGCTTTTTGCGAGCGACGTTCAGTCCTATTCAAATGCCGTAAAAAGTAAAGTGTATTCCAAAATTCCTTTTAGCGGTCATCTGGATACCGCGCAATTATCCCTGCAATTTTTGCAAAAAAATGGCTTTGCAAATCAGTATCTGGATCAGGCCCGGAAAAACCAGGAGGCGCTACAAGGTAAGCTAAAAGTTACCGAGGATATTCAAGCCTATATACAGAGTAGAAAGCGGCAACTTCAAGAACAATTAATACAGTATACGCAGTTCTCTAAAAACCTGCAAAGTCTAAGTAAACAAGCCTATTACTATAAGGAGCAGTTAGCGGAATATAAATCAACTTATGAGAACCCCTCTAAGATTGAAAGGAAGGCCCTTAGTGAACTCAAGAAACTACCTGCCTATAATGAATTCGTTAAAAATAATTCCATTGTTGGCAGCTTATTTAATCTAGGTGAAGATTACAACAACACCCGTTCCCTCGAAGGTTTACAGGTTAGAACGCAGGTGGAAGAAATAGTCCAGACCCGTGTAGGTACTGATCCTAATGCCCGTGCGGCTATAAGTCAACAGCTGGAACAGGCGAAAGACAAGCTATCGGAATTAAAGAATAAGTATCCGGAACTAAATAGCGCCGCAGAAATGCCGGATTTTAAACCTAATCCAATGAAAACAAAGCCCTTCCTGAAACGCCTGGAATTCGGCGGAAATATTCAATTTCAAAAGAATAGTTCCTATTACCCTACAATAACTGATATAGCCGGTCAGGTTGGGTATAAGTTTAATAAAAATGGAAGCATTGGAATAGGTATTAGTTACAAACTTGGTTTGGGAAGTGGTTGGAACCACATTGCGTTTTCTCACCAGGGAATCGGCCTTCGATCCTATATAGACCATCGAATTAAAGGCAGTTTCTACGTAACCGGGGGCTATGAAAAGAACTACTTCCAGCCCTTTTCCCATGTGTCTGAACTTTATCGTTCACATCACTGGACTGAAAGTGCGCTTTTGGGGATTTCTAAAAAGTACAAGATTAACGCTAAAATGAAGGGCAACCTTCAGTTATTATATGATTTTATCCCGCAAGACAAATCCAAAACCAATCACCTTAAAGTCCGTCTAGGCTATAATTTTTAAATGTTATATCTATGAAGTTAATTCCATTATCATTGATCTTATCGATGTTGGTCTCCGTGTGTTTAGCCCAAACCAGTGCGCCGCCCGTCGATTTAATCAATGTCAAAACTGTATCTCCGGAAGTTGCATCGATTGGCAAGTTTGGCAATATTCCTGTTTCCCTGACGACCGGTGTTCCCGAAATATCAATTCCAATTTACACCGTTGAAATAGCGGGAATTGTTTTACCTGTTTCATTAAATTATCATAGTTCAGGCATACGTGTGGACGAAGTTTCCAGTAGCGTCGGGATAGGATGGGCTTTAACTGGAACAGGAATGATTTCCAGAAATGTAATTGGTTTGCCAGATGAAACGCCGACCAATGGTTATATAAATGCCCCGGCAGCAAATGATGTTGTAATGGCTGGAAGTGGCAGTTCAACTTACAGACAATATCTGTTTAATGTTCACAGCAATCTTGCTGATGCTGAACCGGATGTATTTCAGTATAGCTTTTTGGGACAAGCTGGAAAGTTCATATTCAGGCATGATGGCAGCGTAATGCAAATACCGGCTTCCAATAACGTTATTCAATTTACTGGGGGAAACTTTGTTATAACCGACGTAAACGGCATTAAATATATATTCGATCAGAAGCAATCAGCAAGTAGTACTCAGGATAATGTAGCTTATACCAGTGAATGGATGCTAACGAAATTAATAGCCGCCAATTCAATTGATACTGTCTTTTTTACTTATGAAACTACCTGTAATACGTCCTATAGCCAAATAGTTAACGGAACCTTTACCATTGGAATGACAGATGGCAGCTGCGGTATGCAAGACGCCGGAGGAAATAGTTATGCCACATTTTCTGCAAGCCTTGGTACACAAGCTAAAGATTACTATCAGACTATAACTCATAATGAGTCATATATTAAAGAAATAAAATGGAGAGGTGGTAAGATTTCTTTTACCAACGTATGTGATAGACAAGATGTTAGAGGTTCTGGAGAAAGGATGTCTGAGATCGGCGTTTTTGCTGAAAAAAATGGGGTTTACACACAGATAAAGCGCTGGAAAATGAATCAAAGTTATTTTTTCAGTAACCCATATTCAACTACCGTCTCAGACGTGAAATTATATAGACTTAGACTGGATTCTGTTTCAATGCTGTCTGTTGGTTCGACAGCCCAACCATCTGTTTACCGAATGGAGTATGACACAGGAATGATGGCTCCAAGGGAAAGTTTTGCGATGGATCGATGGGGTTTTAATAATGGTAAGTTTAGCCAGAGTGGTACAATGGCTATACAATCAACTATTTACAATATGAATTACTACTCTTTTGGTAGTGCCAATAGAGAAATCGATTCTTCGGCTATGCTGGCTTGTACTTTGAAGAAGATACAATATCCTACCAAAGGTACTAGTGTATTTGATTATGAGCCACATCGTTATAAAACTAACCTGACTTCTAAAAGCCCACAAACGGCAAGTTGTTTTGTTACAGGAGGTGTCCAGGTTTCAAATACTACCACCTTTGCGGTCAGTTCCAGTGCCACCTATTTTACCTGTACGCCTTATATCTCAAAAACGAATACTAGCCAGGGATTTACGGATCGCCCGCGTATCATAATTAAGGATGTGGCTACAGGAGATACAGTATTTAGCAGGATTGAGACACCGGCTTCATTAGGCAATGAAGGAACAGCCTACAATCCTGGGATCATAGCGATTTCATTGCAACCAAGCCATACGTATAAAATTGATATAAATATTTACACAACCAATAGTAGCGTTAATGCAAGTGTTATGCTAAACTGGGTGGATACGACTTCCGCGATTCCCGATGTAAAGAAAGGAGGGGGGCTTCGTGTAAAACAGATTACCAATTATGATTTGAGTGGCCGGTTTTTAAATAGGCAAACTTATGAATACGGAGATAGTGGTATTGGCGTAATTCTTACACCTCAGTATTATCAGGATATAAATTTCGAAAAAATTGTTAGCAAGGTTGGTTGTACTGGTGGTACAATGGACCCGGCTTGTGTTGACTTTTCCGAGGAAAACCCATCTTTTAATCCTGTCGGATATTCTTATATTTTCCACTCTAATAGTATTTACCCCACTACTCAATACACCGGTAGTCCGGTTTTATATAGGAAAGTCACAAAATATGAAGTCGATTCAGTAGGTATTCCTAATGGGAAACGGGTTTTGTATTATGATATATATCAGGACGGTTCCACGATTTCCAATAATGGAGTTAGTGATCCGCTGCCTTCGGAATATTTTGTAAATGGGATCTATCTTATTTCTAATAACTGGAAAAATGGCTATCAGACCGGAGAGGATATATATAAATATATTGGTGGAAGTTATGTCCTTCAATCCAGAAAGAGAATTTCCTACCAGATAGCTAAGGCTGATCAACAGTATGTTTTGAAGATAAAACCGCGCTATAGGTCAAGCGGTTGTGAAAGCGCCCTTTCGTATGAAGCAAGTTGTTATGCCGTTCCCATTACCTCGGGAATAATGCTGCCGACGATTGTTTCAGATAGCATTTTTGATGATGCGGGTAATTTTTTCTCAAAGATTGAAGCTATGGACTTTAATAGCAACCTTTTGATCAATTCGCGTCAGAGAGTTGAAAGTAATGGGGATACCCTTCTGGAAACTGTTCAATACCCTAGTGAACTTGCGGCCTCCGGAAATGTGTTTCAGAAGATGGTTACTAGAAATATACTTAGCCCTAAGATCAAAGAACAGAAATCAATAAATGGTAAAAACGTAACAACCATCTTGCGAAATTATGTTGATTATTTTGGTGATTCTAAGTTGTTTCTGCCATTGAATACTGAAGTGAAGATCGGGAATTATTCATCTGAAGTGAGGGCTAGATTTAACTATTTTGACCAATTTGGAAATGTTGCTCAACAGCAAAAAGACAGTGACGTTTTCAACTCTGTAATTTGGGACTATCGTTCAACACTTCCTATTGCGAAAGTGTCTAATGCTGCGGTAGCAGACATTGCCTATACTAGTTTTGAAGCTGATGGAAGTGGATCATGGACCGGTGTAATCTCCGCCAATATTACAAGCGGGGTCGGTATAACTGGTACGAATACCTATTCATTAACGACAGCTGGATTGACCAAAACAGGGTTAACTTCTTCTTTATCCTACGTTGTGTCATATTGGAGTAAAAACGGGCCATATACTGTAGCTGGAACAAGCCCCGTTGTAACTGGAAGATCGGTGGTAAGAGCTGGTAATTCCTGGACTTATTATGAACATTTGGTAACAGGTGTTACGTCGATCAAAGTTGCTGGTACGGGAGCAATAGATGAATTAAGATTATTTCCAACTACGGCACAAATGGAAACCTTCTGTTATGCTCCTGGAATCGGGATTATTTCAAGAACCGATTCAAAAGGGTTGACTGCCTATTATGAATATGATGGGTTAGGCCGCCTTCAGATTGTCCGGGATCAGGACAATAATATTCTTCAAACATTCGACTACAACTTCAAACAATAATAACCCCACCTATGAATAGACAACTATATAGCAAATCTTTATTTTGCTTACTTATACTCATAGTTTTTTCTATATCTGTTGTAGCTCAACGGGGTAACATTTCTCCTTCTACACAGAGCATATTCAGCGGAGGCACGGCGTCAATAATAAGCATAGGAGGACCAGACATATCCGGATATAGTTATAAATGGCAACGATCATCTAACAATGTTGATTTTTATGTCATTTCCGGTGAAACTTCAACCTCATATAATCCTAGCGGAGCCACTCAAACCTGGTATTACAGGGTATATTTCACCAGTAATAGCAACGGGAGTACAGATGTTAGCCCCGTAGCTTCTGTGTTGGTGGCCAATCATTTGGCTGCTGGTACGACTTATCCGTCTTCATCGACCATTAACTACAATACGAGTCCCGGTCAGCTCTCTAATAGTGGTGTTACAGGGGGGATTGGTACGCTGCAATACCAATGGCAACAAAGTAGTGATGGAGCGTCTTTTACTGATATATCAGGGGCAACAGCTGTTAATTATACTCCTTCAGCCTTGACAGCGACTACTTATTATCGGTTAAAGGCTGTAAAGGGGACGGAAACGGTATATAGCAATATCAGCCAGATAACGGTGTATCCGCAGTTGATCTCAGGTAGTTTGTCTCCGTCCAGCCAAAACATTAATTATAACACGGCTTTTGATACCCTGCGATATTCCGTGCCAACCGGCGGCAATGGCAGTTATTCTATTGTTTGGCAATACTCATATAATAACTCCACCTGGACTACCATGAATGGTACTATCGGTCTTATGAAATGGACTGCCGGGCAGGCCACTCAAACGACATATTTCCGTGTCTGGACAAGTAGTAACGGGGTAGATGTTTACAGTAATTCTGTAGTTGTTAATGTTTATCCGCAATTGGTATCTGGATCTGTTTCTGCTGCAACTTCCAATGTAAACTATAATACAGCTACTACGCTTTCAGCTACCAGCCCATCAGGCGGGAATAGTACATTTTCTTATCAATGGCAGATTTCATCGGATAATAGTTCCTGGAGTAATGTGAGTGGTGCCAATGCGCTAACTTATGTCACTCCCAATCTGACAGCAACCAGGTACTATAGGATAGTTACGACGAGTAACGGAGTCTCTGTTACGAGCAACACGGTATCTGTAAATGTTTACCCTCAACTAACAGCCGTTTTGTCATGGGCTGGTAACTATATAAATTACAATACATCGCCGGGTTCAATTACCAACACAGTAAGCGGTGGTAATGGCTCATATAGCTATCAATGGCAGAAATCAACTGATAATGCTACCTGGCAGAATATCAGCGGAGCAACCGCCCAAAACTACTCTCCCGGTGCTATGACAAGTACCAGCTATTTTAGAGTGAATGTCACAAGTAACGGTGTAAATGTTGCCAGTAATTCCATTTTGATAAATGTATATCCCGCTCTAACTCCGGGGACTCTGTCTTTTGCAACAAGTGATATAATTGTAGGCTCTTCCCCCGGTCAGATAACTGGTACAGCAGCTACGGGCGGAAACGGCACCTATTCTTATCAGTGGTATAGTTCAACTGATGGAGGAACGACATGGGTGACTATTAGTGGTGCCACCTCGTTAAATTATACCCCACCTGCTCTTGGTGTGTCTACTACTTTTAGGAGAACCGTTTTAAGTAATGGAGCATCCTCTAACTCCAATACGGCTTCCTTCTATGTTTATGATGCTATCGTTCCAGCAGATCTTAAGCCCGATACCATTGTGTATAGCACTGGTCTTAGTTTAACATCGAATGCGCCACAGGGAGGAACTGGCGTCTATAGTTACAATTGGCAGTCATCGAATGATGCTATAACCTGGGGAAATATAACGAGTGCATCTTCTTTATCTTATCAAGTCCCCGAAATTACAGCTAAGACCTTCTATAGATTGAAAATTATAAGTTCCAGTTTCACGGCATACAGTGATACGGTTTGCGTTTATATGCCGCTTAATTCAGGAACCATCGGTTTAAATACAGCTGTTATAGCATCGGGAGGAAGTGTGTCGTTATCAAGTCTACTTGCGGCTAATGGTGGATTGTGCAGTAACTATAGTTACCAGTATCAAAGCTCCCAGGATAACCTTGCATGGTCAAACATCGCCTCAACGACGATCAATAATATTACTAAGGTGACTTGGTTCAGGCGATTGGTCCAGTGTGGTAATTCGATCATTGCGTCTAATGTGGTTAGGGTGAAAATAAAGGATTTAACAGATACGTTCAGCCCAGATACGACGACCGCCGCCGTTGCTGGTTCCCAAACGACCGCTGTTATTCCTTCTTATACTGGATATAATTCAGCCAATATGAATTATGAAAAGACAAGAACCATCATCAAGCCAGGAGTAACAGACTTAGCAACTGCCAGCGGCTTATCCAATCCCAATGATGTTTTACAGACTACTAAATTTTTTGATGGCCTTGGAAATCTGATTCAAACAGTTGAGAAACAGTCAACTTCAAATCTTACAGATTTTGTATCGATTAGTGTTTATGATGCTTATGGACGGGAAAATCGTAAGTTTTTACCTTATACTGATAATTTGACTTCAGGCGACTTTAGGACCGATGCTAACTCTAAGCAATCTGTCTATTATAAAAACTTACTAGGCACAAGGGAAGACTATTTTTATAGTGATACTGTTTACGAGAACTCTCCACTTAATCGGATAATCAAATCAACAGCACCCGGACGAAGTTGGACTGGTAATGGAATCGGCAGGAAAAGTGGCTATAGGGCAAATACGGTCTATGACTCCGTGCTGATTTGGAGGATCGATCCGGACAGCGCATCCTTACCATTGCAGAAAGGGTTTTACAAACCAGGAACTTTAATAGTTAGTGAATTTATCGATGAGAACGACAATTCTGTTGTTGAATTCAAAGATAGGTCCGGAAAGCTCATACTTACTAAAGAACTGGTCTCAGATCACCTTAATGCTGGATTAAATGGGTGGAATTGCACCTATCAAATCTACGATTATCTTGATAGGCTTAGGTTTGTCGTTCCTTCAAAGGCTGTTGAATTGATAAAAGGTAACTGGACCGTTACCCTGGCTATTGCAAATGATCTTTGCTACCAGTATCGATATGACATGAGAAGTCGGCCAGCGGTGAAGAAGTTCCCGGGAGCAGATTCTGTGTCAATAATATATGATAAAAGAGATAGGAAAATTGCATTTAGGGATGGCAATTTAAGACAAATCGGTTTATGGAAACTCTACTATTATGATACCCAAAACCGGGAGGTTTTGCAGGCACTGGTAAATTCACAACTTTCTAGACAGGCGTTATCAGATTCAATTTCAAGCTATGCGTTTAATCCAGTTAACCCAGTTCCATTTATTGATACTACAATAATAAGTAAACAGGTATATACCTTCTACGATGGATATGCTTTTCAGGGAGCAGCAGCATATGTCGTATCTGACCTATCTAAACCTCAGGGAGGATCGAATCTGTATGTTGAAAGTCTTCCCAGTGCTAGTAGTAAAATGACCAGAGGGCTTGTTACAGGGTATCGTGAGCAAATAGATTATGATGGTCAGTTTGTAATGACAACCAACTATTATAATGAAAGAGCCAGGAAAATACAAACCATTAGAGACAATACCCAGGGAGGTAAAGACATACTGTACAATCTGTTTAATTTTAAAGGGGAACTAATTTCAACTTATCTAAAGCACACGAACCCCAAAAGTACTGCTACGCCTCAGGTTACTTTACTTACTATGTACCATCGGGATAGAATAGGGAGAATTGATACAGTTAGAAAACAGGTAAATGATGATCCTATATACTCCAAGGTGTTATCAATCAGTAGTTACAATGAGTTGGAACAGATTATTCAAAAACGGCTGGGTGTTTCTGGAAGCGGACAACTTGAGACGCAAAATTATGAATATAATGTACGTGGCTGGTTACGAGGTATAAATAGGTCATTCGTAAACTCTGCTTCAAGTACCTCTAATTGGTTTGGTCAGGAAATCAGTTATGATTATGGATTTGATGGAGTTCAGCTCAATGGTAATATGGCAGGGCAGAAATGGAAAGGGCGCGGCGATAGAATCAGTCGGTCTTATGGATACAACTATGATAATCTCAATCGGCTGTTGCTGGCAAATTTTAACCAGCAAAATCCTGGGGCCAGTATTTGGACGAAGGATAAAGTGGACTTTACGACAAGCAGTCTGAGTTATGATGCAATGGGGAACCTGCTAAGTATGAAACAAATGGGTATGAATGGTGTGACAATCCAGCCGGTGGATAGTTTAAGGTATGGGTACTTATCCAACGGGAATAAACTGAGATTTGTTACTGATAAGTATAACAATCCTCGAAGTAAACTTGGTGACTTTAAAGAGATTGTTAGTGACACAACGCAGGATTACTATTATAATGGATCAGGAAGTTTATCAAAGGATAAGAATAAAAACATTGATACTATTCTTTACAACCATAATAATAAGGTGTCCGCCGTATGGGTTAAAAACAAAGGGAAAATCTTCTTCCAATATCGAGGTGGGGATGAAAAGGTATCAAAACTAATATCAGATACTTCAAGCGGTGGTAAATATCAGTGGATTCATTATATTGGAGATTTCGTTTACGAGGCAGGAGCAGATGGAGTAGATACACTTAAGTCCATTGAAACTGAAGAAGGACGTATTCGACCCATTTACAAAACAGGAAGTGCCGTCGGTTATACCTTTGATTACTATATTAAAGATAACCAGGGTAATATTAGGGTTGTGCTTGGTACTAAATCTGATACTGCTGTTTATGCAGCGACAATGGAAACAAGTGCGTCGAGTTTTGAAAATGCGTTATTTTCAAATATTGATAATACTCGATTTGCAAAGCCTTCGTACTATCCCACGGACAACACCACTAATCCTAACGATTATGTTAGTAAATTAAATACAAATAGTAACAAAATCGGTCCTTCCCTGGTTTTGCGTGTGATGGCAGGAGACACCATTTCTATAGCATGTAAGGCACTGTATAAAGATAATAGTGCAAGTACATCTGCCTCTACGTCTTCAGCAATGGTTAGCTCAATCTTATCCGCGTTTTCAGGTGGAGGTATTGTTGATGGGGTTCATAATGGTACTGGTGCAACAGCTCCTATTTCAATCTTAACACCAAGCATATATGATAATCTTAAAGCAAAAGATCCAACAGAGAATTTATCCGATAAGCCAAAGGCTTATTTGAATTTCGCCTTGTTCGATGACCAGTTTAATTTAGTTGACGAGAACAGTGGGGTTAGGCAGGTTAAGGGCGTAAAGGATTCCTTGAATTCACTGATTGTCGGTAAGACAGCAATTGCCAAAACCGGCTTTATTTACATCTATCTTTCAAACGAAAGCGCCCAGGATGTTCTTTTTGATAATCTAATCGTATCACATATAAGTGGTCCTCTCTTAGAAGAAACTCATTACTATCCACACGGAGGAACCCTTGTAGGGATTAGCTCAAAAGCGTTGAAAAGTAATTCCTATTTTGAGAATAAGCGGAGGTACAATGGTAAGGAATTGCAATTTAATGAGATGAAGGATGGAAGTGGAACTGAATGGTATGACTTCGGGTCAAGAATGTATGAATATCAAATTGGCAGGTGGAATGTTTTGGACCCTAAAATTGAGAAGTTCTATAGTTATAGTCCTTATGTCTATAATTATAACAATCCTATCAATAATTTAGATCCCAACGGTGAAGAGGCTTATACCCTTGTAGGATCAGCCGCTCAAACGGCATTCAGAATGATGCAAATGATAATGGGAGGTGCACCAATTCTTGGAATGCGCATACATTTTGTTTTTGAATCTAAGACACCAAATATTTACCATAACACTGTTGAGGCAATAAAAATGGGAAAGCCTTATCTATTAACTTGGGACTCTGATGGAGATGCAAAAAGACGTACCTTGGCTTTAAGACATTACAATGGTCCTGATCCAATAAAAGATGTTGAATCGTTAGATGAATATCCATTTGCGAGTTCCGAAGAAGGAGGATTTTATTTAGGTTCTTACGCTCGTGTTCAAGCCGTACCTAAGGGAGAAAATTTGTCACAAGGGGCTAGCCTTGCAGCATTACGTTTAAAGAAAGGAGATAAAGTCTTAGTCATACCTATTAGTAGAAATGGTGAGGTTCCTAAAGCATTCCAGAGCGTTTTAGAAAATGATGATAAATTGGATGTGCTTCTTGGTTTTATTCAAATATTAAGTATATTGGCACAGGAGGTTACGATACCACCAATTCCGAGCTCACTACAGCCATATCCCATGCCAGCACTTAATCCTGGACCTTTAAATTTATAAATAAATGAATGTAATAGAATCTTTAAACAGATTGCTAAATCTACTGGAAAAGTTTAACCACCCTATAGTTAATTTGCTTTCTCCTGGCTTAACTAGGGAGGGAGTAATCCAAAAGCTGAACTTCTTAGATAGGGATATACCAGAAATTATTATAGACCTCTTTGAATGGAGGCAAGGAGTGAATTATTCTGATGAGAAACGTCCATATATGGTCAATAATCTTTGGCCAATGGGTACTTTTTATTCACTGGATGATTGTATCAGTTCTTACAAAAGTCGTTTGGGTGCGAATGTTGATCCTAAATATTTTCCAATCTTTTCCAACATTGGGGGTGATTATTGGTGTTTAAATATGGATGACGGTTACAATAGTTTTGTTTATTTATTCGCACCGCAACTTACCTTGTCATCTGAGCCTATGTCCCAATATGATTCGCTGGAAAAGTTTGTGGAATCAGTTATAGCTGCGCTTAATGAAGGAATATATTCCTATGATGATGGCGAGTGGATAATTAGTGATAACTACTTTCAATTTTTCAAAGAACTTAATCCTAATTCCGATTATTGGGATAGGTCTAAAAGAGAAAATGACGAGGATGATTTTGACGAATTTGATCCAGAGGATCTCAGTGATGATGATTATTGATAGTAGATTGTCTTTTTTAACTACAAGTTAAAAAATAGGATGCCTACGGCCTTTTGGCCGTTAATTTCTACACTACTTCGATAAACGTTAAAGAAAAGCTAGGCATGAAACAAGTCTAGCTTTTCTTGTTATTAATTGATAATCAAATTTTTTACTTCGGCTAGTTAAACATACAGGTAAATAAATTCATATTTTCTAATTCGAAAGTTATATCGCTACAACCTCAGCAATTACAATATAAGGTCCTACAGAGAAAGTCATTTAACATCCTACACATTCCGGTCATAGTAAGTATTCTTCCTATTAATTCGACTTCCATCGTCTCACCTTGTTAGATACAACGCTGACTGTTTTCCACAAGACGTTTAATTCACATGCAATCCTCTGAATTGATTTTTGGAGGCAGTTTGATATTTGGAATAGATCTATTTTAGGTATTGTTATTCAGTTAGTTGTGTAACAAATTAGGTTACTTAAAACTTGGGAACGGCTGTTGAATTTTGTATATTTGATGATCTTACATGGAGAGCAACACGGCAAAGGACGTGTTATGTCGGAAAAAAGGTTATTACCTCGTGAGGGTGAGTTGGAAATGATTGATAGGATAGCGGCAATAGTGGCCCAGAAATTATTATCGCAACAAGATGAACAAAAGGCACAGTTATATTTAGAACAGGCACAACGAAATTACAGCTCTAATATTCCAACCACCTTAGCAGCAGCCAATAAAGCAGAACGTATTATCAACAGTGCTCAGTATCAAGAGCGTGAGGGACTGAAAAAGCGGATTATGAAAATTGCCAGGAGTTTGGGGTTTACAGCCGAGTACGCTAATACTTGTGATGACGTAATGGGCATTGATGTTACCTTGGAAAGATTCGGCTTATGTATAGCCTGCTTTATTTTTAATTGTGGTAGCTTATCATGTGATTCCACGGTAATCGAAAAATGTATTCATTCAAACTTTGATCATATATTAATTTGTACTCCCGGTAAAGTTTCAATAGAATTACTTCACGAAAAATTGGGTGGACTTATAAGCAAGGTTGCAATCATTGCTATCGACGGGCTGCCTGAATTACTAAGAAATATCAGTCTGCCAAATTTTAGAACTGAGATGGATTTTAAAGGCCGGAAAGTGCTTGTTGAATACAACAGAATATCAAAGGATGAAAGTGATCTTAAGAGTAATACTATTATGCGTGTGCTTTCAAATTCTATAATGAAAAAGGGAGCATAGAATAGATTACTTCCATTGTAACAACTTAAAATAAAATAAATAATTAATATTTATTGGCAAGAATACTAATTAATGGTGTAATCATATTAAATACATCTATTAGTTTTTTGTCAAAAAAATTAGAGACGTATGGAAGAAAAAAAATCTGTTGGAATATGGATTCGTGTTAGCACGGAAGATCAAGCGAGGGGTGATTCTCCTGAACACCATGAGGAACGTGCTCGTATGTATTGCAAGTTGAATGGTTGGGATGTTGTGACTGTGTATCATTTGGAGGCTGTTTCGGGAAAGTCGGTCATTGATCAACCTGAGGCTTTACGAATGATGAAAGACGTTAAGGAAGGTAGAATCCAAGCCTTGGTTTTTTCTAAACTTGCCCGGCTGGCTCGTAACACCAGAGAGCTTTTATCATTTGCTGATTATTTTAATGAACACAAGGCCGATCTAGTTTCTTTACAGGAAAAAATTGATACCGGCACGCCAGCGGGCAGATTATTCTATACCATTATTGCGGCGATGGCACAATGGGAGAGAGAAGAAATTGCCAGTCGCGTGGCTGCGTCAGTTCCTGTAAGGGCCAAATTAGGCAAGCCATTAGGCGGAGTTGCGCCATTTGGGTACACTTGGGGCGATGATCCCAGCAAAAAACAGTTGTCTATTGATGAAAATGAAGCCCCCATAAGAAAGTTAATGTATGAAATCTTCTCAAGAACTAAGCGAAAGAAAGCTACAGCTAAACAACTGAATGAGCTAGGTTATCGTACCAGAAAGGGAGAAAGATTTTCAGATACAACCATAGATAGATTGCTGAAAGATCCAATAGCGAAGGGGATTAGAAGGGCTAACTACACCAAAAGTAGGGGTGATAATAAAACATGGGATCTGAAACCTACCTCTGAATGGGTTCTTACCGAATGTCCAAGTATTGTATCTGAAGAACTATGGGAGGAATGTAACGCCATTTTGGAGCAGCAATATAAGAAACGAAATAAGCCGGGCAGACAGGCTAAATTTCTGCTTAGTGGTATTATGCAATGCACATGCCATGCGAAAATGTATGTCTATCATGGCGTAGATACCTATCACTGTAGAAAATGTAAGAATAAAATTTCAGTTCGTGACATTGATTATGTGTTCGAAGTGCAGCTAAAGAACTTTTTGTTTACCGATTTAGAGATCGATGTTTATCAGAAGCAGACTGAAATGACAATCAATGAGAAGGCTAATCTTTTAAATGCTGCTCAAGTTGAAATTGAGGATTTGACAGTGCGAACCACAGAATTGCTCAATATGAGATTAAAAAAGGAGATCTCACAAGAAGATTTTGTCAGGTTTTATGAACCAGACAATACCCGTTTAAAGGGGTTACAGCGACACACAGCAGAACTTCAGGGAGAAATCGACGCCTTGACTGTTCACCTTGCTTCTTCTCAAACTGTTCTTTCTGACGCTAAGGACTTATATAATAGATGGTCCGATCTCGAGTTTTCGGAAAAGCGGACTATTGTAGAGACTATTACCGATGAAATTATCGTTGGAAGTGACGACATACATATCAAATTGGCCTATCTGCCTAAACACACTTTTTTTGATGATAACGTAAAAAGGCAACGCAACCTCAGGGGTTCATACTGGCAACAAGCATAAAGGCGGCCGGGAATACCAGCGATGCGTTTGCGCGCGAAACAGCTATCTTCCGCTCTTCCATAGGCTGACGAAGTGTTTCCAATGCTGAACGTCTGAATTCCGGCAGTTCATCAAGAAAAAGAATGCCGTTATGTGCGAGGGATATTTCTCCCGGTTGTGGCTGACTGCCACCTCCGGCCAGCGCTTTATCGCTGATAGAATGATGAGGGGCGCGAAAAGGGCGCTGTTGTATCAGTGAAGTGTGCTTGCTTAGCTTTCCGGCTACACTATAGATCTTAGTAGTTTCCAGTGCCTCTTCCAGGAGCAGCGGTGGCAGTATGCCCGGCATACGCCTCGCCAGCATGGTCTTGCCTGCCCCCGGAGGGCCTATAAGTAATACATTATGTCCGCCGGCTGCAGCTATCTCCAGCGCTCTTTTAACCGGCTCCTGTCCCTTTACTTCACTAAGGTCCGCCGTTTCGCTCAATGCGGGAGGTAGCTGTAAAACCGGCACAGGAGAAACAGGTGTTAGTGTTATGATTCCGCGAAAGAACTGAATCACCTGTTGCAGGGTTTTCACTCCAAAAACATTGATCCCTGCGACTATTGCCGCCTCCTCCGCATTTGCTGCAGGCAGTATCAATCCCTTAAAACCTTCGGCCTTCGCCTGCAACGCCATAGATAATGCTCCTTTAACGGGCTGTATACATCCGTCAAGACTTAGCTCACCCATAATAACATAATCAGCAAGAACAGCCTCTTCTGCAGGTTTCGCAGCGCCGGCCATCCTTTCCATGCCAGCCAGTTGCTCTACGCCTGCCATTTGTGCCGCGTTTACCATCTTCTCCGTGCCTGTTACTTGCTTAGGGCCTGCAACCGTCTTTTCTGCGTCTACCATTTGCTTTACGCCTGCCATTTGTGCCGCGTTTGCGATCTTCTCTGTGCCTGTAACTGCTGCCTCTCTGCCCGCCACCTTCTCTGCATTTCCCAGCTGTTCTGTAGCTCCCAGTATGCCAATGGCAATAGGTAAGTCGAAAGCGCTGCCGCTTTTCCTGATATTCGCCGGGGCCATGTTAACGATAAGTTTGGTGCGCGGCATATACAAACCATTGTTCTTAATGGCGCTTTCTATCCGCTGGAGACTTTCTTTTACTGCATTGTCGGGAAGACCTACTATAAAATACTTTAAGCCGGCGCTTACATTTACTTCTATAGTAATGGTGGTGGCGTCTACGCCGTAAACGGCGCTTCCATAGGTTTTTACGAGCATAGGTAGCAACTTTATAGTGTGAACTCTACTTTACACTATAAATATAAACCCGTTTTTCTGCTTTTACCGCTGGCGGGCTAACCATATACCCCTTATACAATAAATAAAATATGATAACTGTGCCACCAGGAAGGCTAAACGAATTGGAAAGAGTAGGCGTTGTCTTTGGGTTTCTTTTGCTATAAGATTCTCCAATTCTAAGGCTGTCAGGGAGCCGAATGGTAAAGTTTCCGGAAGTATAAGTCTGGGAAACAGTACTAATACAATTCCAGGTATTGTCAATAATAAATAAGCAACAAAGATTCCCCAGTCTGTTTTAGTAGCAGGCTGCCTCGAAAGCCAATATCCGGTAAGGGCAAATAACGCTACTACTGCTACCAATTGAATGCTGGCTAAAGGTTTAGGCGAAGCTGCGGTGATATGCCAGCCAGGAACCGAAGAGCTTATCAAACCGAAGAATACCGGCAACATAAACAGCGATACTACCAGTACCATTACCAAAGGGATATAGGGCGCTTTCATAATGAAATAGATAACAGAATGGTGGATGTAGGGGATAATGTAGTTGATTTACAGCTTTTCAAGCATCGCAACCACCCCTTCCTTGCGGAGAATGAGGAAACCCAGCCGGTCGTTGCTGATACCTTCTTTTAGCTGGTAATTGAATACCAGCTGGTCGTCCTGCACCTGGGTCTCGAAATAGCGGAACTGGATATTGGGATATTTTTCCAATGCTTCGCCTATTTCGTAAAGGTGCGTGGAAAGAATAAACAGGGCGTTCTTCATTTTACGCAGGCCTTCTATTACGGCGGTACTGCATTTCATGGCATCCTGTACATTGGTGCCTTTGAACAGCTCGTCGATGAGTATGAGCCATTTTTTGCCATCATTGATCTTCTCGATCGTTTTGCGGATCCGCTGTACTTCGTTGAAGAAATAACTCTCGCCCTTGATAATATTATCTACTACCTGTATGTTGCTGAGCAGCCCATCGAACGTACTCAGTTTCATGGAAGAGGCGGGTACGCCCATGCCAATATGAGCCAGGTAAACCGATACGCCCACGGCTTTAATGAAAGTGCTTTTGCCGGCCATATTGGCGCCTGTGAGAAACAGGAAGTTCTGGTCCTGTACAAGCGAAACATTGTACGCAACAGGTGTTTCCAGCAATGGATGGTAAAGATCTGTCGCCGAAATGGTGGGCACCTCACTGTCGATGAAGGCGGGAAAGCTGTATTTGTATTCAAGACAGGCGCCGGAGAGACTGCTATAGGCATCCAGCTTGCTGTAAATATCTATCAGCTCCCTGGCCTGATTTTTAAAATAATGGCGCAGGTAACGCGCTAAATAAAGAACGCGGGCAGGGGCCAGGTCGCGCTTAGTGCCAAGCGCCGTCATGGTCTGTACCATTTCGGAGTTCAGCAGTTCCTTTATCCTGTTCAGGGTCTTTTCCAGGATAGGAGGGTTGTCTTCGCCGGAAAGCAGCTGCGCCAGCTGTTGCATCCCCTGCACAAAGTCGATAAAGTGTCGGACCGAATAACGCACCAGCGCATAATCCGGTCCGTTAAATAACTTGTAAAGAAAACTGTTGGTAACGTTGGCATGGGCAGGTATATCATTCACCGCAGTTTCATAGAAACGCTCTATCACCATAATGGTACCATTAGAGATGATAGGCGGCCAGTTGTTATAAACCTGCATCAGCTTTTGCAACAATAGCTGCGTTTCCCTGATCTCGTTTATATCATGCAGGGGATGTTGCAGTAAGACCCTTAACCACTCTTTTCCGCCGATAGAACGGGTAAAATCAAGATGGTGAAAAACCGATAACTCCTCTTCTGAATGAAACAGCGAAAGGTCCTGGATAGTGGTTTTATCTGCCTGCATATCGTTTGTATTGGATTGGGGGGAATGGTTATATGTTAGCGATCGAATCTCAACCGCATACCCTTATTAGATTCATCGAATATACCATTTCCATAAACCAAATGACCATTTATAAAAGTATGTGTCACCGAAGCCGGGAACCGGAATCCTTCAAGCGGGCTCCATCCGCACTGGTACAATATATTTCCTTTTGACACTTCGTAAGGCTGGTTCATATTCACCAGAACCAGGTCGGCATAATAACCTTCCCTGATAAAGCCTCTTTTTTCGATCTGGTAGCAGATAGCTACGGCATGGCTCATTTTCTCCACTACCTTTTCGATGCTTATTTTTCCCTGTTGTACATAATGCAACATCATAAGCAGGGAGTGCTGTACAAGCGGCAATCCTGCATGCGACTGCTCATAAGCGCCACTTTTCTCTTCTATGGTATGCGGCGCATGATCGGTAGCGATAACGTCGAGCCGGTCGTTAAGCAGGCCATGCCATAAAGCCTCGCGGTTATGGGGGGCCTTAATGGCCGGGTTGCATTTTATTTTATTGCCCAGTTGTGCATAGTCGTCGCTGGTAAAATGCAGGTGGTGAACGCACACTTCTGCCGTGATCCGCTTTTCGGCCAGCGGTATCATATTAGTAAACAACTGTAGTTCTTTCGCGGTAGTGATATGCAGGATATGAAGCCTGGCATTATGCTTCTTGGCAAACTGGATGGCCCGGAAGGAGGATTCGAAACAGGCTTCTTCATCACGGATGACAGGGTGGTCAGACGGCTCCAGTTCACCCTTTTCGGCCTTCAGCTTTGCTGTATTGGCTTTGATGATAGCTTCGTCTTCACAGTGTGTGGCAATAAGCAGTTCACTGTTGCCAAATACCTTCTCCAGCATCAGCGGGCTGTCGACCAGCAGGTTGCCGGTAGAGGAACCCATGAATATTTTAACGCCGCATACCTCGTTCTTTTTTTCGTTGGTTCGCAGCACCTCATCAATATTATCATTGGAGGTTCCCATATAAAACGAGTAATTGGCAAGCGAAGTACGGGCGCCGATAGCATATTTATCTTCCAGCAATTCCTGAGTGAAAACAGGCGGTTTGGTATTAGGCATTTCCATAAAGCTGGTTACACCTCCCGCTACGGCTGCTTTCGCCTCGCTATAAATGGTTGCTTTATGTGTAAGCCCCGGTTCGCGGAAATGCACCTGGTCGTCAATTGCACCTGGCAGCAGATATTGCCCCGACCCGTCAATTTCCGTTACAGCTTCTTTTATGGCTATGGTACCGCCAACTTTCGCTATAATACCATCTTTAATATAAACATCACCCTCTACAATTGTATTGTCGGAAACAATCCGCGTATTCCTTATCAGATAATTCATATGGCAAAGTAAGGAATAGATGGTAGATGATAGAGGGCTGGTCGTAGAAAAAAAGCCGGGACCGGCAGAATAACGTGATGTTTCCGGAGGCTTATTGATAGGTTGTGCTAAGTTGTTTAGTAGAGTATAGGATGAGTAAACAATGAAGCCGGAAAAATGCTCCTGCTACCCTGCTTTATGCTAAAAAAGTTTATCACAAAAAGCCCGGTAAGGATGTTTAGTCTTCGAGGTTCAATGTAAAGAAGATCATTCTCGACTGCAGTTTATCGAATACGCTGGAGTACTTGAGGTTGGCATCGCGGCTGTGGATATTGGCGAGGCCGCTGCTGAACCGGATCTCAGGGGAAAGCGTTACAAAGCGCAGGTAAAAGTTAAAGCCTATGCCCACGTCAATGCCGTAATCATATTTCTTCAGTTTAACCAGGTTTTCGGCATTACGTGCGGCGGAGTTGCTGGCGAGGTCTATATCGTACTTCATACCTGCCAGCAGGTAAGTACGGAAATTGCCGATCCGGTCGGAGCTGAATTTAAAATGAAACGGGAAACTTACGATCGTAGAAGGCATCTGGCGGGTTTCAATTTCCTTTTCGCCAAATACGGTGTTGGGGTTTTTAAGCGTGTAGGTAAAGTATTTGGCGCCGCCGATGATAAGCTGCGGGTTGCCGCGTAATTCCCACCACTGGTTCAGGCGCAGGGTAGCCAGCAGGCCAAGGGCGATACCTCCTTTGGCGCCGGGTTCGGCCACAAGTATACTGTCGTTTGCCAGGAAATGAGGGTTCTTGGAAGTATGAATATAGGAGGTGTTATAAGCAAGGCTTATCCCGAAATAGTAATTGTAACTATCGTGATCGGGGCGGTTAAGTCCTTCTCTTATACGGGTTTGGGCATGTACCGCCAGGGTTGCCACCAATACCAATAAAATAGCAGTTAAGATACGAATCGGAAACAATACAGTCTTTTTTAGAGTCGCGGCCATTCACAAATATATGACGCGGATAACAAACGTGTTTTCCTGGGAAATATTGTGTTTCCCTGGCCTATATCGTCCTTTTCCTGCTATTTGCTTCCGCAGTAATAACAGCAGATGCCCATGGTAAGCGCTTTATAGTGAGTAGTGCTGTAACCTGCTTCGTTCATGATCCGGATCAGTTGTTCGCGCTCGGGAAATGCCTGCATCGAGTTGTTGAGATACTGGTAAGCGTCTTTGTTCCGTGCCAGCAGCTTGCCGATGCCTGGTGCAATGAAATTCATGTAGATATTGTACACGCCTTTGAAAAGAGGCTGCTTTGGACGTGAAAATTCGAGGATCACCAGTTTGCCGCCGGGTTTTAATACGCGATACATTTCTTTGAGGCCCTTTTCGAGGTTTTGAAAGTTGCGCACGCCAAAAGCAACTGTAATGGCATCAAAAGTATTGTCGGGGTAACTGATGGTTTCACTGTCGCCTTTATGAAGGGTGATGCCATTGGTGAGTCCCAGTTTCTCAATTTTCTGGCGGCCGTGTTCCAGCATACCTTCAGAAATATCGATACCCGTTATTTTATCGGGATGTAACTGGTGCCAGGTCATAATGGCTACATCTCCTGTTCCGGTGGCAACGTCAAGTATGTTTTTGGGTTTCAGGGGCGCCAGCTGCGCAATGGCCTTTTTACGCCAGGTTACATCTATACCCCCGCTTAAAAAGCGATTCATGAAGTCGTACCGCCCGGCAATGCTGTCGAACATGCTGGCCACCTGTTGCTTTTTCTCTTCTTCACTATTCTGGTACGGTACGATGTGGTCGTGTGCATATTTTGCCATAGTTTGCGAAGGTAAGATGTATCTGCTAATGGGGATTCGTATTTTGCAGGAAAGCTGTACACCCCTTATTTCAGGGTAGGCGGTAATTTGGAATTTGGGAGGGGATATTCGTAATTGCCCTGATTTTGAATTTGAAATTTTTATATTTGATGCTTGCGGAAGGTATTTTCGCAAACAATGGAACGGTTTTGGGCGGTTTTACCCCTTGATTAATACAATCACTAGTATAAAAAATAGGAATGCAAACAGGAGAAGATATTCGCCGCCTTAATGAACAAATACAACAGGCAGCAGGATTTGTTGAAGTACTGCGTGAAGAACTGGGTAAAGTGGTCGTAGGGCAGCAGTATATGGTTGACAGGCTTTTAATAGGGCTGCTCAGTAATGGCCACGTTCTGCTGGAAGGGGTTCCCGGACTTGCAAAAACGCTCACCATTAAATCGCTGGCCCAGGCCGTTGCCGCCAAGTTCAGCCGTATCCAGTTTACGCCCGATCTGTTACCTGCCGACGTTGTTGGTACTATGATCTATAACCAGCAAAGCCACGAATTTGTTGTGCGTAAAGGTCCTGTTTTCGCAAACTTTATTCTCGCGGATGAAATTAACCGTGCTCCCGCAAAAGTACAGAGCGCGCTGCTCGAAGCCATGCAGGAAAGGCAGGTGACCATTGGCGATAAAACCTACCAGCTCGACGATCCGTTTCTGGTACTTGCTACCCAAAACCCGCAGGAACAGGAAGGTACCTATCCGCTTCCCGAAGCGCAGGTGGATCGTTTCATGCTTAAAGTAGTGGTGGGTTATCCCGATAAAAAAGACGAACAAATGATCATCCGCCAGCAGGTACAGGGCATTAAAGGCCCTTCTGTAAATGCTGTGGTAAGGGTACATGAACTGCTCAAAGGCCGTGAGCTCACCAAGCAGGTGTACATGGATGAAAAAATTGAACAATACATTGTAGATATCGTATTCGCCACCCGTTTCCCCGATCAGTACGGACTGGCGAAAATGAAACGTTTCATCAGCTTCGGTGGTTCGCCCCGCGCCAGCATTTCACTGGCCCTGGCAGCCAAGGCGCATGCTTTTATGCAAAAACGTGGTTTTGTGATCCCCGATGATGTTAAAGCCATTTCTAAAGACGTGTTACGTCACCGCGTTGGTTTAACTTACGAAGCCGAAGCGGAAAATATTGCCTCAGAACAGATCGTTGAAGATATTATAAGAACTGTACAGGTGCCATGATGACTCCCCAGGATATCATAAGAAAAGTGCGCGAGCTCGAAATAAAAAGTAAGCGCCTGACAGACCATATGTTTGCAGGGGAGTACCATACTGCCTTCAAGGGCCGTGGTATGACCTTTAAAGAGGTACGTGAATACCAGGCCGGCGATGATCCGCGGTTTATAGACTGGAACGTATCGGCGCGTATGGGACATGCATTCAGCAAGGTGTTCGAGGAAGAAAGAGAGCTTACGATCTACCTGTTGGTTGATGTAAGCGCCAGCAGCCTGTTTGGTACTTTCAAACAAACAAAAATTGAACTGATCACTGCCATCTGTGCCGTACTTGCGTTCTCGGCCGTTGGCAACAACGATAAGGCCAGCCTGATTTCATTCAGCGATAAGGTAGATAAATACATGCCGCCTAAAAAGGGCCGCGACCATGTACTCCATATCATTGAAGAACTATTACGTTTTACCCCCAACGCTGCCAATACCCGGCTGCTGAAGGCCCTGGAATTCGTGACAAACGTGTCGAAACATAAAAGTATCATCTTCATCCTCAGCGATTTTGCCGATGCGGGTTACAAAGATGTTTTGAAAGTAGCAGCAAGGAGGCATGATATCATTGGCATACAGGTATATGACCGCCGCGACAAACAGCTGCCGCGTATGGGTTTGATACAGGTGCGCGATGCAGAGAATGGTGATATGGTTTGGCTCGATACCAATGATCTGGCAACCCGTACCTATTATAATGAGCAATTCCTGAAGATGAAAAATGAAGCAAAGACTGCTTTCCGCGATGCGGGATGCGACCTGCTTCAGATTGCTACAGGTGAAGACTATGTAAAAGCATTACAGGAATTTTTTATCAGACGCGCATGACACGAATGTATAAGATAACCCAAACCAATAGTGTACTGTCCGTTGTTTTTCACGTTGTGGTTTTTCTGCTGCTTGGCTCCGGCCTTGCAAAAGCACAGCGGGTAACTGCCGAATTCGACAGGGAAAAGATTGCGATTGGCCAGCAGGCGATCCTTCAGCTGAAACTCGAAGATTTCAACCCGCGTATCTTTTCGTTAGACGAATGGTTTGTGGTGCCTGATACTGTCAATAACCTGGAATGTATCAAGCGCGAAAAAATAGATACCATTATTATTGGTGGCTATGCTACTTACGTGCAGAAGTGTATGATCACTTCTTTCGATTCAGGTACCTGGCATATGCCCGAGTTACAGATTGCCATCCGTTCAAAAGACGATCTGAAACCGGTGATACTCACCACCAAGCCTTTGACGCTGGATGTGACGCCTGTAGATGTATCGGGTCTTAAAGACTATCACCCGCTGAAGGAGATCCAGGAAGTGAAGGTTTCCGGCGATCTGTGGCTGATCATTTTACTGGGTATCATAGCGCTTATCTCAGGATTTATATTACGCTGGTTTATAAGAATACGGAAAAGGGTACGTAAAAAAGCGGCCATCACCCGTATGCGTAAAAAAGGCCGTACGCCATTATATCGCGCCCTGCAGCAGCTGGCGGCGCTGAAAAAAGAGGTGCCGGTATTACAGCCAACAGCGCTGAAAGAGTACTATACCCAGATCGATGATATCTGTCGCGTATACCTGTCTGAGATGTACCTCATTCAAACCCTGCAGAAAACATCAGATGAAATAATGGTGACCCTGAAAAAGTACATTGCTTCCGATGGTGCGCGCAGGGAAATTCATACGATCCTCGAGCTCTGCGATTCCGTTAAGTTTGCCAAATACCAACCGATTTCTGTGGAAGAACAGGTGACAGCAGTAGATAAAGCCGCTGTTTGCCTGCAACAGATCAACAAAACATATAGGAAGAGAAAGCAAAATGTTAATTGATTGGCTACAAAATATAGAGTTCGCTTATAAGTGGGTCTTTGCCTTTCTTATACTATTGCCCATCGTAATATGGGAATATGTGCGCAGCAACCACAAACAGCAGGCGGCCATGATCATTACCACCACGCACTTCCTGCATGGCAAGGTAAGAAGCTGGAGAGCTACGTTGCGGCATGTACCTTTCATCCTTCGCTGTTTGTCGGTGGTATTGTTCATTTTTGCGCTGGCCCGCCCGCAAACGCGCTATTCCGAAAGTGAGGCTACGGGCGAAGGCATCGATATCATTCTTTGTTTTGATATCAGCGGTAGTATGACTGCCGATGACCTGCCGCCCAACCGCCTGGAATCGGCAAAAAGAGTGGCGAGGGATTTCGTAAAAGGCCGCCGCGGCGACCAGATTGGTATCACCATCTTCAGTAACCAGAGCTTTACACTTTGTCCCTTAACCATCGATCATAATACAGTATTGTCGCAGATCGCCAGTATCCAGCCTGGTTACCTCAAAGATGAAGGTACTGCCATTGGATCGGGCCTTGCAACCAGCGTAGACAGGCTCAGGGCAGGTAAGTCGAAGTCGAAAGTGGTGGTGTTATTAACTGACGGTGTTGATTTCGGCGGCACCATTCCGCCCAATATTGCCAAGGAAATGGCGCGTTTGTATAAAGTGAAAGTATATACCATTGGGGTAGGGGCCGAAAAAGAGGTGAATGAAGTCATCAGCTCGCCCCTGGGGCCTGTATCGCAGCACAAACGGCTCGAATACAACGAAAGCCTGTTGAAAGAACTGGCCCAGGCTACCGGCGGGCAATATTTCCATGCCCTGGACACCAGTTCGCTGCAGAAGATCTACAGCAGCATCAACCTGATGGAAAAGTCGCGTATACAGGTAACTTCATATGAGAAACATTCCGATAAGTATCGTCCCTTTTTGTTGGCGGCGCTGATAGCGCTGGTGCTGGAAGTGTTCATCCGTTATGCTGTATTTAAACGATTCCCTTAAAAATATGCAAATGCTGGCCGGTGCTTGCTATCTTGCAGTTATTGTGGTACATGTTGCCGCGTTCTTTTTATAAAAGGGAAGTCTGTGCATGCAGGGATTAATTTATAAATCTACAGGTAGCTGGTATATAGTGAGAGCCGATGACGGCAGGTTTTTTAACGCCCGTATAAAAGGAGTGTTCAAGATCGATGGATTAACGTCGACCAACCCGATTGCTGTTGGTGATGAGGTGGAAATGATACCGGAGAACGAAACTGAGAACACGGCTACTATCACTGCTATTTACGACCGGCGGAATTACATTGTGCGCAGCTCGCCCCACAATAAACACCAGCAGCATATTGTTGCCTCCAACCTGGATCAAAGCCTTTTGTTCGCCACATTACGTGAGCCCCGTACCTCTTCCGGTTTCATCGACCGTTTCCTGGTTTCGGCGGAAGCCTATCATATCCCTGCGATCATTGTATTCAATAAATGCGATCTCTACAGGAAAAAGGAAATGCAGCAGTACGAAGAGCTGCTGGAGCGGTATACCGCCATTGGTTACGGTGTCATGAAAGTTAGTATGCAAACCGGCGAAGGTTTGCCCGAATTGCAGGAGGTGTTAAAAGACAAGATCACCCTGCTCAGCGGGCATAGCGGCGTAGGCAAATCCACTTTTATCAATACGCTGTTTCCTGAAAAGAAGCTGAAAACACAGGAAGTAAGCGAATGGAGCGGAAAAGGGATGCATACCACCACTTTTGCGGAAATGTTTGATCTGTATTTCGGGGGGAAAGTCATAGACACACCGGGCATCAGGGAATTTGGGCTCACCAATATTTCAAGGCAGGAACTTTCGCATTACTTCCCGGAAATGCGCGAACTGTTACAGGATTGCCAGTTTAACAATTGTTTGCATATCAATGAACCGGGATGTGCTGTGAAAGAAGCCACAGAGAATGGTGATATCGCCATGGAACGGTATGTGAACTACTATGCCATGCTCGAAACCATCAGCGATAAAAAATACTGATCTAGCGTGCTCTTAGTGTAGACGCCAGTTCTTCTACTGCTTCATTCCCCCTGGTAGAATGCGGGATCAGTGAAATACCATTGTAGATATTATACTGCAGCGTAAGTTCGCGACCGCGATACCTGAAGTTCCAGTCGATATTGTCGGCCTCATCCGTTTTACCGGTAAAGCGCACCTTTTTGTGGTTGCTCAACTGTTGGGTAAAAGAATAGAACTGGTTTAAGGTGCCGGTTTCTTCGATTACCGCCGGCGTTGGTGTTGTTAGTGTGCTGTGATATTTAGTTTTCATAAGTGACCCCCTTTTTCTTATAGTGTCGTCAATATTTGCCAAGCCTGTACTTAGGCTCTTTTTTCAGTTTTTTCGTCGCTTTGGGGTCGTTGCTGATTGCACTTAGCCTCTCTGCTCCTACATTTCTCCCATTACTGGGACATCCATATTTCACTTTACAGGACACGAACGTAAGTGCAAAGATCATGCTAATAATAAGGGTAGCCCGCTTGTATGGTATTACCATTATGTGAAAATTTAAGCAGTTAGTTTTGGTTGAAAGCAGGCTACCCTGATATAATGACAACATTTTTTTCATTTCGCTGCATTGATATCAGAAAACCATGAAGAATATTTTAAATAATTGTTAGCAATGCGTTCTATCTCGCCGTGCGTCTTGTCTTTAGGAAGTTCCTTTACCTTTTTTGCCGGTACGCCTGCATAAATGCAGCCTGCTTCAACAATGGTTCCTTCCAGTACCACGGCGCCTGCGGCTATTATCGCATTAGGATGGACTTCGCACCGGTCCATGACGATGGCGCCCATTCCTACAAGCACGTTGTCATGTAAAGTACAACCGTGTACAATGGCATTATGTCCGATAGAGACATTGTTACCGATCACGGTTGGATGTTTTTCGTAGGTACAGTGGATCACCGCGCCGTCCTGTACATTTACCTTGTTGCCCATTTTTATGAAATGAACGTCGGCACGGACTACTGCATTAAACCAGAAGCTGCAGTCGTCACCGGCCTGGAGATCGCCTATAAGGGTGGCGTTGGGTGCTACAAAACAGTTGTTGCCGAGAGCGGGAGTTTTACCGAGAACCGGAATAATGGTGGCCATAATAATGAGGATAAATGATGAGGTTGTAAATGTAGGCTACCGGGAGCGAACAGCCGAAAAAAACCGAACTTCGCTGCCCCGGAATCATTACCGGATACCCCGTTTTTTAAAACGTTGTGAACAATGAACAACAGGCAATTATTTCTGCGGCATGTGGCTCAGACCTCGCCGGCGCCGATAGCGCTTGAGATGGTAAGGGCGGAAGGCATTTACCAGTACGATGCTGCCGGTAAAGCGTATATTGATCTTATCTCTGGTTTCAGCGTGTGCAATATTGGCCATAGTCATCCTAAGGTAGTGAAGGCAGTACAGGAGCAGGCGGCGGCCTATATGCATCTCATTGTGTATGGCGAATTCATAGAAACGCCGCAGGTGCATTATGCCAAAATGCTGGCGGACCTGCTGCCGGCCTCTCTCAGCAGCATCTATTTTGTGAATAGTGGCGCCGAAGCTACTGAAGGGGCCATGAAACTCGCCAAAAGGGTAACCGGCCGTTCACAGATCATTGCTTTCAATAATGCCTATCATGGCAGCACCCAGGGGGCATTGAGCGTTATGGGCAGTGAATACTGGCGCAATGCTTTCCGCCCGTTGTTACCTGGCGTACTGCACGAAAATTACAATACACAGGAAGCCCTGGACGCCATCACTGCCGAAACAGCCTGCGTCATTGCCGAAACGGTTCAGGCCGAAAGCGGCCTGAATAAGCCAAATGAAGCCTGGTTGCAGGCCCTGCGGTGCAAATGTACCGAAACGGGCGCCCTGCTCATTTTTGACGAAATACAGGCTGGTTTTGGCCGTACGGGCAGCCTCTGGGCCTTTGAACAATATGGAGTGGTTCCGGATATACTGCTGCTTGGTAAAGCCCTTGGAGGCGGCATGCCTCTTGGCGCGTTCATTTCGTCGAAGGAATTCATGGACCAGCTTATCCAGGACCCGGTATTGGGTCATATCACCACGTTTGGCGGTCATCCTGTGAGTTGCGCCGCAGGCAAAGCGGCCCTTGAAGTGCTGCTCGACGGCAACTTTACCGGTGAAGTACAGGCAAAGGAAAAGATCCTGCAGGAGCGTTTGCAGCACCCGGCTATCTTACAACTGCGCACTGCGGGCCTTTGGGCGGCTGTTGAATTCGACAGCTTTGAAACCAACCATAAAGTAATTAAACGTTGTATAGAAATGGGGATGGTTACAGACTGGTTCCTGTTCAACGCCAGCAGCATGCGTATAGCGCCGCCGCTTATAACAACTACGGAACAGATACACGAGATCTGCGACCGCGTTATTGCGGCCGTCAGTGACCTATAGAAAATGCTGTCACTTATGCATCGATGGCCGGAAATCAATCCCGGAGACTGATGATTACCGTGTTGCCGGGCGATTACCCTGTGATAGGCGATTACCCTGTGATGGGCGATTACCCTGTGATGGGCGATTACCCTGTGATAGGGAAACGAAGTGCCGGGAGCAGGATTATCCGTGCACTTCGTTTCCCGGCTCGTTTTCTTTCATCGCCTGGTATTCGGACGGCGTCATTTTCATCTGGCTTTTAAACACTTTTGTAAAGTAATTGGGAGACGCGAAGCCCAGCTCATAGGCGATCTCATTTATGGAGAGCCCCTTTTTTTCAAGTAGTTCCCTGGCCTTTTCAATCTTAACCGACCGTATGAATTCAACAGGTGTTTTACCGGTATACTCCAGTACTTTATTATAAAGGGATGCCCTGCTCATAAACAGGTGGCTGCTGAGCGATTCTACCGATAGCTCAGGATTGTCGAGGTTCTGGTAGATATGCGATAGCATTTCCTGCAGGAACTTGTCTTTCAGAGACGTGGTTTCTGTTTCCGGAAGTGCAACGATGACCTGTTTGGAGTAGGTTTCCCTAAAGGATTGATTGAGGAGCAGTATGTTGTTTATTTTGGCATGGAGCACCGCAAAGTCGAACGGCTTTGTCATGTAGTCGATCGCGCCTGTTTCAAGTCCGTCCAACGCTCCCGCAGGGGTATTTGCTGCCGTAAGTAATATTACGGGAATATGGCGTGTTCTTTTGTCGGCTTTTAGTTTCTGCACCAGTTCATGGCCGTTCATAACAGGCATCTGTATATCGCAAACAATAATATCGGGGTGATGAAACAACGTTCGTTGCCATCCTTCTTTGCCATTGGCTGCTTCAAACACGCGGTATTCTTCGTGCAGTCCTTCTCTCAGGTAGCAGCGGAAATCATCTTCATCATCGATGATCAGGATGGATGGCTTGCTATCCTGTAAAGGCTGCTTCCCGTGTTCGGCCAAACCGGCATTGGTGTCGGCTTCCCCTGGTTTATCAACAAGCTGAAGGGGTAACCGGAAGCTGAAATTGCTGCCTGCTCCTTCGCGGCTTTCAACGATGATAGTGCCTCCATGCAGTTCTACAAACTCTTTGGTGATAGATAACCCGATGCCGCTGCCATGATTGATCACCTGCGCATCTGTTGCATGCTGAAAAAAGCTATCGAACACATGGGGCAGGGCCTGTTGCGGAATACCTATTCCCGAGTCCATTACAGATACGATAACCGTCGTAAAACCCGGCCTGGCGTTCTCCGGTTCTTCGCGGATGTTAACGGAGATGTTGCCGTTTTCAGGAGTAAATTTGAACGCGTTAGATAACAAATTAAACAACACCCTTTCCAGCTTGTTGCTATCGAAAAGAACTGCTGGCAATGAAGCGGCGGCATGGCATCCGAAGCCGATCTTTTTTTGCCGGGCAAGATCGCTGAAGGAATCGCATATTTCCTGGACGAATGACACAAAATCTCCTTCACTTACATGCAGTTTCAGTTCTCCTTCTTCCATCTGCCGGAAATCCAGCAATTGGTTTACCAGGTTGAGCAGCCGTCTCGAATTGCGGCGGATCAGGTTCAGCTGAATGCTGGAAAATTGTTCAGTAGCCTGCTTCAGCAGCGTATCTACCGGCCCATTGATCAGCGATATGGGCGTCCGGAACTCATGGCTTAAGTTGGTAAGGAATTTTATTTTCAGCTGGTCGAGCTTGTGGAGGTATTCCGCTTCTTTCTGTTGTCTTTCTATCAATTGTTTTGCTTCCTTTCGTTCCTGTTCCAAAGCAAACTGCATCCGGAGTTTCTGAATACCCCTGTGACGCAGGTACAATATAATACCTACTATAATGAGCAGGTAAACCAGGTATGCGTAAATTGTGCGGTAGAAGGGAGGGATCACCGTTACTGCAATGGAAACGCCATCGTTATTCCATACGCCATCGTTATTGCAGGCCCTTACCCTGAAAGTATAGTTGCCCGGCGGCACATTGGCATAGTAGGCGCTATGATCTTTGCCTGCGCTAACCCATGTTTTATCGAACCCTTCCAGCTGGTATTCATACCTGTTGGCTTCGGGGACAGTATAACTTAGTGCTTCAAAACCTATTGCAAAAGTCTGCTTGTACTTAAGCCTGATGTGTTTGGCGACCTGTATAGAGCTGTCGATGATGGCGCCGGAACTATTAACGGGTTCGTTATCGGCTTTCAGGCTGGTTAATACCACGCGGGGAGGAGTGGTATTGGTTTTCAGCGTACCGGGGTTAAAATGATTAAAGCCATTCTGACCTCCGAAAAATATTTCGCCATCAGCCAGCATAATGCCGGAGCCGGGCAGAAAGGCGCCTACCTGCAGACCGTTATTTTGCGTAAAGTTTTTAAAATTCCTGCTGACGGGATCGTAACAACTCAGCCCGCTATTGGTGCTTATCCATATTTTTCCCTGCTGGTCTTCTATAATGGTATGAATGGTGGCATTGGCAAGCCCGTTTTTTTCATTCAGCACTTCAAACCGGTTGCTTCCTTTTCTTAACATACCTATTCCATTGCCACCTGTGCCTGCCCATATATTGCCGTGACTGTCTTCCATCAACGATACCACATAATCGCTCGGAAGACCGCTGTCGGATTTCCTGTAAAAGGTAGATCGTTGCGATGCGGGATCAAAGACCGATAACCCGGAACCGAAACTACCGATCCAGATCCGCCCGTCACGGGCTTCTTTTAAACAGCGGATATAATTACTGGGGGGAACGGAAGCCGCTGTATTATCGGGGTCGTACAGGTGTTTAACAACTTCGTTACCTCCCGGTTTTATAATGTTGATACCGCCTCCATTGGTGCCTACCCAGGTATTACCCTGTGCATCTTCCTGTATACAGAAGATGTCATTACTGTTGAGATCACTGCTTTGTGTCCCTTTTTCATAATGCCGGCAACTTCCTGTTGCAGGATTATAATGATAGAGTCCGTTCGAGAAAGTGCCTGCCCATATGGTGCTACCGCTTCCCGGTGCAAGGGCAAGGATGGCTAAACCATGTTTATCGTTCTTATTGATAACAGGCAGTTGAATGGCATCGAGCAGGCCTGTATTGCGGTGATATAACTGCAGGCCGCCGCCATCGGACCCAAGCAGTACATCGTTTTTATGGCTTACAAAAGAAGTGACCTGCCGCGAACGAAGACCTTTGGGATCGAAGGCGTTATATTCCTTGCTATTGAAGTTGTTGGCATTTTCATTAAACATATTGAGCCCGCCCCTGAAAGTGCCTATCCAGTATAATCCGTTCCTGCCAATTGAAATGGAACGGATAGACATGCTGCTGATACTGGCGGAATTTCGTTCATCGGGCTGAAGATTCACCAGTTTGCCTGTTGTTATATCTAATATATCGAGCCCCCTGTCGGTACCTATCCACAGCCGGTTACGGTTATCGGCGGCAATAGTTGAAATAAAATCATTACTGATGCGGTAGAGTGGGTTGTTTGCGCTGTAGTTCCGGAATTCTTTTTCTCCGGGCAGCGCCATGGCAAGTCCATTGTCGGTAGCAAGCCAGATATTACCCTGTTTGTCTTCCACTATTTTATTGACGCCATTATCGGGAAGGCTTGTGCTGTTGCCCGGCTGGTGTGTAAAATGCTGCAACCGGTTTGCGGCGGGATCGAAAAAAAACAAACCCGTTGTTGTGCCTACCCATGCCCGGTGTTTACTATCCTCGAGAAAGCAGAGGCTTACCTTTTTGTCGACTGCTTTTCGCAGGCGTTCATATTTCGTGTTTTCGACAAGCTGCCTGGTTGCAGGGTTAATGGTATTCAGCGCACCAAAGCTTGTGATCCATACTAAATTATCGGAGCTGCCTTTAATGGAATTGACTACCGCGCTAATATAAATAGGTCCTGTTGCCTTATAATTAAAAACGGAATCCTTGCCCCGGTCGTAATAACAAAGTCCGCCGCCATTGGTTCCAATCCAGATACGACCATCCCTGCCTTCATAAAGCGAGGTAACGTGGTTCACACCCAGGTCGTTATTATTGCCGGGTATGTGCCGGTAGATCCTGAAATTGATGCCGTCGAACCTGTTGAGCCCGTCTTCGGTGGCCAGCCATAGAAATCCGTAGCTATCCTGCAGTATATCATATACAGTGGGCGATGATAGTCCCTGGCTGGTAGTATGCTTTGTAAAAAGCCAGGGTGATTGCTGACCGGCAGCAATGTTGCATAAATGGATCGATATTATCAGCAGGCTGATTCCGGCAATTTTGAATGCGTTCATATGGCAAGAAAACAGGTAGTTTCTAAGTGATGGTAAACGCCAGTTTACAACAACGGATCATTGGATGGCGATATGCAAGCTTTTATTGTGATAACTGCAATATCATAACTTCCTGTGATTTTTCCAACCGTTATCTATAATTTTTACAACGGCGTTGTTGGTATTCAACTTATTGGATTTCAAGTTGTTGTGTGCTGTTGTGCTGTATTGTTTTTTCTTTTAGACATTATTACCCTTTTTTTCCCGATTTGTATAACAAGGGGGGAAAATGCTTCTGATAAATTTGTTCATTCTAAAAAACGAATTGCCAGATAAACCTGTATTGCTTATGAAATCGGAACGATGCTTGCCAACGGACCTTTGCTGTTCAATTCCTATTAGTGTTGTTATAACATTTATTGAAAAGCTTATTTCCCGCTTTTTTTATTAACTGTTGCATTTGTGTTTAGCGTGCGGCAGTATTTCATTTTTTCATTTTGAGATGCTCTTCCCGGAGCGTCAAGAGAATTGCTTTGCCTTATTCAAATTATTTAAATCAAAAAGCTCAACATGATTCCTTTTATCAAACCGGGGAAATGGTTGTTGCTGGTAGTCATCCTCATCAATGCTGCCTTCTTCAGTTTCCCTGCTGCAGCCCAGGAGCCCCGTACTGTGCGGGGATTGGTAGTGGATGTCCGGAACAGTCCTGTAGAAAATGTATCTGTCCGGGTCAAAACAACCAATATCAGTACTAAAACAGATGTAGAGGGTAAATTTTCTTTACGGGTTCCCGGTGGAAAAAAGATCCTGATCCTGGATTATATAGGAAAGGCTTCCCAGGAAATCAATATCGGACAACAAGATAATATTGTCATCACTTTAAAAGACAGTACAGCTGACCTGGATGAAGTGGTAGTAGTAGGTTATGGAAAACAGAAAAAAGAAAGTGTAGTTGCCGCTGTTGCCCAAACAACGGGGAAAGTATTGGAACGCGCCGGAGGCGTATCGAGCATTGGTGCGGCGCTTACCGGTAATGTTCCGGGCCTTATCACGGCGGGAAGTACCGGTTTGCCGGGACAGGAAGATCCTCAAATCCTCATCCGAGGCCGAAGCACGTGGAATAATTCTGAACCGCTGATCCTTGTGGATGGTGTGGAAAGACCCATGAACAGCGTTGACATCGGTTCTGTTGAAACCGTTTCTGTATTGAAAGACGCTTCTGCTACTGCCGTATTCGGCTCCAGGGGTGGTAATGGCGTTATCATTATTACCACCAAACGGGGGCAGGCCGGCAAGGCATCCATAAGAGGTACTGTGAACACCATTGTGAAGGCGCCTTCGAAACTGCCGGGGAAATATGATTCCTATGATGCGTTACGAATAAAGAATGAAGCTATAGAATATGAGCTCGCGCAGAAGCCTGAATCATGGGCCGATTATATTCCCATGGATATATTAAATAAATACAGGTATCCGGCCAACCTGGCGGAATCGGAACGTTATCCCAATGTAGACTGGGTAAAAGCGCTTTTTAAAGACTATGCAACTTCCAACAACGTCAACATCAATGTAAGTGGTGGTACCAAGCTGGTGAAATATTTTACCAGCGCCGATTTTCTTCACGAAGGCGACTTATTTAAAACCTACAACAACAATCGCGGTTATAATCCTGGGTTTGGTTTTAACAGGCTGAATATGAGAAGTAACCTCGACTTTCAGCTTACGCCTTCTACATTGTTCAAGGTAAACCTTTCCGGGTCGTACGGTGTTCAGAAAGCGCCCTGGGGATTCACCGGAAGTGAATACGGCGCCTGGATCGACGCTTACACGGCAGCGCCGGACCTCTTCATGCCGGTATATGCCGACGGATCATGGGGGTATTATGGCCCCAACCCGGCACGGGCAGAAAACTCTGCCAGGAACCTGGCGATAGGCGGCGTTCAGTACAACACTACCGCACGCGTTACTACCGACTTTACGCTGGAACAAAATTTAGATAAATTGCTGAAAGGTCTCCGCTTCAACGGAACCATTTCACTAGACAATACATTCGTTGAAAACGGTCGCGGTATCAATGACCTCTATAACGATGCGCAGCGTAAATGGATAGATCCGGCAACGGGTATGGCTATTTATAGAAATGCCTTCGATGGTATTTCCAATTTCGATTTCCAGGAAGGTATCAAGTGGACACCTGCGGCAGGAAGCATTGCATCCAATTACAGGCGCTTGTTTTACCAGCTTCAGTTGAACTATTCAAAGACCATTGCGCAAAAGCACAGGATCTCGGCGATGGGCCTGCTCAACCGCAACGTAAACGCCACGAACAGCGTACTGCCTTCTTACCGGGAAGACTGGGTGTTCCGGACCACCTATAATTACGACAACCGTTATACTATTGAATATAATGGCGCCTACAACGGCTCTGACCAGTTTGCGCCGGAGAACCGTTTTGCGTTCTTTTCTTCAGGTGGTGTAAACTGGCTGATCTCGAATGAGCAGTTTATGAAACGGCTTCGTTTTATCAATCAGTTGAAACTACGTGCGTCAGTTGGTCAAACAGGTTCCGACAATGTGGGTGGTCAGCGTTTTCTTTATCTCACCCAGTGGGCTTATGGTGGTCAGTCGAGGATGGGCACAACAGGAGAGGCTGCCGAGTCGAGCCCTTATACCTGGTATCGCGAGGCTACGGTAGGTAATCCTAATATCCAGTGGGAGCAGGCGCAGAAGCTGAACATAGGAACCGATTTTGAATTGTTCAATGGTTTCCTGTCGGGAAAATTTGATGTCTTCCGTGACAAGCGTACTAAAATTCTGCTTGCGGGCAGTGACAGGGCGATTCCTGGTTACTACGGCACTTCCGCTCCCGTGGCGAACCTCGGCAGAGTGACAACGAAGGGATATGAAATTGAATTGCATTTCAAACAGCCGTTGGGTAAAAATGCTCATTTCTGGGCCGATCTCAACATGACCCATACGCAGAATAAAATCCTTGAAAAAGATGAAGCGCAATTGCTGCCGGATTATCGTAAACAGTTAGGAAAGGAAATAGGACAGACCTACTCTTATGTAAGCCGCGGCTACTATAACACCTGGGATGAATTATATGGCAGCGCCCAGTACAATACGAATGATAACCAGAAGCTTCCGGGCAACTATTACCTGGTAGACTATAATGGCGACGGCGTTATCAACGACAATGATAATATTCCGTATGGTTACTCCTCCTGGCCGCAGAATACCTACAATGCTACGATAGGTTTCGATTGGAAAGGTTTCAGCATGTTCGTTCAGTTCTATGCTGTTAATAATGCTACCAGGCAGGTGGTGTTCGGCAGCCTGGGTTCACAGAATCATACCGTGTATAATGAAGGCGTTTACTGGAGCAAGGACAATAATAATGCAGACCTTCCCATGCTGCGCTGGCTTACTACGCCGCCGGGTTATTTCAGGGGCACCCAGTATATGTACGATGCCTCCTATGTACGGTTAAAGAACGCAGAGATATCGTACACTTTCGGCAGCGGGTTCATTAATAAGCTGGGGTTGTCGAACCTGAGATTATACCTGAATGGAAACAACCTGCTTACCTGGAGTAAGATGCCTGACGACCGGGAATCGAATTTCGCCGGAACAGGATGGGCTTCACAGGGGGCTTATCCCACCGTTAAACGTTATAACCTGGGTGTCAATATTTATTTTTAAACGCTTTGCCATGAAACGATTTATAAAGATCCTGCTTGCCTCGGGTTTGTTTGCAACCTTAGCAGGCACGGTATCCTGCAAAAAATTCCTCGACAGGGAACAGTCCTCTATAGTTTCGGAGAAGGATGCCTATAAAAACTTTACCAACTTTCAGGGGTTTACAGAGGAACTGTACCAATGTATTCCCGATTTCACCAACCGGTACTGGACGAATTCCTGGAACTGGGGTGAAGATGAGATCCAGTCTACGGCCCTTGATTTTCATTATGTCGTTAAAATAGATAACGGCGATTTCTGGGGCTGGCAGTCGCAGTTCGACGGATGGGGCGCCGGATGGATGGATAAGAGTGGCTGGTCTACCAATGACGATCGTTTTGCAAAAGGATTATGGCCACTGAGCTGGTATGGGATCCGTAAAGCAAATATGGGATTGGAAAACCTGGACAAACTTACCGATGCAACGCAGGAAGAACGTAACCTTATAAAAGGCCAACTCCTGTTCTTCAGAGGGTGGTTCCATTTTATGCTGGTACAGTATTTTGGAGGACTGCCTTACATCGACAAAGTATTGCCGGGAGATCAGAAGCTTACACTGCCCCGTTTAAAATATCAGGAATGTGCAGATAAAGCTGCTGCCGATTTTCGTGCTGCGGCAGATGTATTACCTGTAGACTGGGATAATACAACTACCGGGAAACGTACCCTGGGAAAAAACAAACTTCGCATCAACAAGATCATGGCATTGGCCTACCTTGGTAAAAACTATCTCTGGGCTGGTAGTCCTTTAATGAACTATGAGTCTACAGGCAGTGACTCCTATAATACCGAATACTGCAAGAAAGCTGCAGCTGCTTTTGCGGAAATGCTGAAGCTTTGTGAGAATGGAGATGCGCCTTACAAGCTGCTGGAGTTTTCGAAGTACTTCAATAACTTCTATACCATAGGCCAGGATTGGGCAATGCCGGGTGGTACGGAAGCTATATTCCGTGGTCCTTATTTTGGCGCCAATGGTTCGAACTGGGGTACCAGTAAGCAATATCAGCCTTCACCGGTGATAGAAGGTGGTGATGTAAAATTCCTGCCCACGGCCAACTATGTCGATTACTATGGAATGGCGAATGGTTTACCCATAGAAGATATTACAAAAGCAGACGCGGAATCGGGATACGACCCGCAATATCCCTGGAAAGGCCGTGATCCGCGCTTTTACAACGATATCGTATATGATGGCGTAAAATGTGTGCAGGGCACTATCACCGCCAGTGATGCACCCACACCCGGCGCACAGGATTCGGTACGTTATGCCAACCTCGCTACAAATGGCCTTTACAGGAACATTAGTACAGGTAGCCGCACCGGTTATTTGCTTTACAAGTTTATTCCCCGCACTGCCAACAGGTATGACAATGGGTACGACTATAGCCGGGCATTGAATATTCATTTGCCCTATATGCGCCTGGCCGATGTTTACCTGATGTATGCAGAGGCAGTAAGTGAAGGATATGGCAGTCCCTCGGCAAAAGATCCCTCTTACGGCAAGACGGCGGTTGACGCTATTAACTTTATCCGCGACCGTGCTGGTGTAGGTCACGTGGCTGCACGTTTTGTGGCTTCTGCCAATGCTTTCCGTCCTGAATTAAGAAGGGAACGTGCGGTGGAATTGTCTTTTGAAGGACATCGTTTCAACGACCTGAGAAGATGGAGGCAGTTGATTCAAAGTCCGTATACACTCAAGAAATCCATAGAGTTCGATAGAGCAGGAACATTCGATAAAGAGCATCCTGAGGCGAACAGGGTTTTGAATATCCGTGAGCGCATTATCCTCGAAAGGAAATACAGTGAAAAGCATTACTGGCTGCCGCTTAAAAATGCAGATGCCAATATGTACCTGGAGTTTGCCCAAAACCCCGGCTGGTGATGATCCTTCAATACACAAAATAATTAAGATGAAAGATTTAGTTATAAAGATCTGTCTGCTGCTCTCTGTTGCCTTGGCAGAGCTGCCTGCGGTATTGCATGCGCAAACTGCAGGTAACAGAAGCGATTCGCTGGTGAAACAGGAGCCTGTATACAGCATTGAAAATACCGGATGGCAACTAGCCTTCCGCAAAGTAAAACCCAACGATTTACCTGCCGATGTAGCTGCTGTGAATGTGCGCGAACTGATGAATAAGAACTATATGACCTATACGCTGGAAGGTGTAGAGGCATTTACACCCGGATATAATGGCAATAGCCTCTGGGGTATGGGTAGTTATTTGTTGCTTATAGATGGTGTGCCCAGGCAGGCAGATAATGTAATGCCTGCTGAAATTGAGCAGATCACATTTCTGAAGGGCGTAAACGCGGTGGCTTTATACGGTAGCCGTGCGGCAAAAGGGGTAGTGCTTATTACTACTAAGAGGGGAGAGGCTGGCGATAGCAGGATAAATGTGCGTGTGAACAGCGGTATGCAGGTTCCCAAAAGATATCCCCGTTACCTGGGATCGGCTGAGTATATGACCCTGTATAACGAAGCGCGGCAAAACGACGGACTTGATAAGCTTTACAGCGATGAAACCATTTATCATTTCGCTTCAGGCTCCAATCCTTATCGTTATCCCAATGTAGATTATTATGCTTCTGATTACCTGAAGAAAATGTATAACAGAAGCGATGTGATCGCTGAAATAACAGGCGGCAACGAAAAGGCAAAATATTATACAAATATTGGCTATCAAACCTCGGGAGGGTTGCTGAATTTTGGCGAGGCGGTAAAGAACAATCGTTCCAACCGGTTTAATGTAAGGGGGAATATTGATATCAATATCAATAAATATATCACCTGCAACGTAGACGCCAATGCTATATTCTATTCTGGTAAAGGTGTGAATGCCGACTACTGGAGCAGCGCCGCAACACTCAGACCCTATCGTTTTTCTCCGTTACTGCCATTGAACCTGATTGAGCCCGATGATTCTGTTTCGCAACTGCTGGTGCAGAACAGTAATAATATCATAGACGGGAAATACCTGCTGGGTGGAACGCAGCTGGATCAGAGCAATCCTTTTGCCGTCATTTATTCCGGCGGTCATAATCAGTATACCAGCCGCCAGTTTCAATTCAGGACAGGCATAGGCGCCGACCTTACCAAGGTACTGAAAGGCCTTTCTTTCCAGGCAAATATGGCTGTAGATTATGCTACATCTTACAGCCTTTCCTATAATAATTCATTTGCAACCTATGCGCCTTCATGGGTGAATTACGATGGCTCCGATCTTATCGGTACGCTTACCAAATATGGACAGGATGCAAAGTCGGGTGTGCAAAATGCAAGCAATACCTGGTACAGGCAAACGATTGCAGTGAGCGGCCAGCTCAATTATAATAATTCTTTTAAAGAAAAGCATCATGTATCTGCAGCAATACTGGTGAACGGCTTTCAACAGTCCGAATCTGCAGTATACCACCGGGTAAGTAATGCCAACTTAGGCTTCCAGGCCGATTATAATTTCCGGAACCGTTATTATGCGAATTTCAGCGCAGCACTTATTCATTCGGCCAAATTACCTGAAGCCAACCGCAGGGCTTTTTCTCCCACGGTTTCCCTTGGATGGCGGTTGAGTCAGGAGCAATTCCTGGCACATGTAAGCTGGATAGACGAGCTGAAACTGACGGCTTCGGCTGGTATTCTGCATTCCGATCTGGATATCAGTGATTACTATCTGTACCAGGGTTATTATACCAGCCAGGGAGCCTGGGTGGGATGGAAAGATGGCACCGGTGTTCAATCAACAGATTCCAGGCGGGGAGACAATCCCAATATGGTTTTCCCGAAAAGAGAGGAAATCAGCATTGGGGCAGACGGTACTTTTTTTCAAAGATCGCTCAGGATAAACGGTTCGTTCTTTTTGAATAAAATAACCGGCAACATTGTACAGGCATCAGTTCTCTTCCCCTCTTATTTTTCTACCGGCTGGCCGGTGTCTTCTTTCATTCCTTATGTTAATTATAACGATGATAAACGTGTTGGTTTCGATTTCGGGATGAGTTATACAAAACGCATAGGGGCAGTGAACTGGACGCTGGGTGTAAACGGTATGTATTATAAAACGGTTGCTACAAAAAGAGCCGAAGTATGGGAAAATGATTACCAGAACCGTAAGGGGCAACCGCTGGATGCGATATGGGGTTTGCAGAGCCTTGGCTTTTTCAAAGACCAAAACGATATCAGCAGTTCACCTGCGCAGTCTTTTGGCCAGGTGAAGCCTGGTGATATTAAATATAAAGACCAGAACGGTGATGGCATTATTGATACCCGGGATGAGGTGTTCCTGGGCCGCGGGGGCTGGTTTGGGGCTCCGCTCAACCTGGGCATCAATTTTACTGCGCAATGGAAGAAGCTGACTGTTTTTGTGCTGGGCACCGGTGGTTTTGGTGCACGCGGTATGAAGAACAATTCTTATTTCTGGGTTGACGGTGAGGATAAATATTCCGAAGTGGTACGTGGCCGCTGGACCGAAGCCACCAAGAACACGGCTACTTATCCCCGTTTGACTACGTTCAGCAGCGACAACAATTTCAGGTCTTCCGATTTCTGGATGTACAAGGCTAATCGCTTCGATCTGGCCAAAGTACAGGTAAGTTATGACCTCTCTTCAGTCATCGGTCAAAACAAATGGATGAAGGAGCTGGGTGTATACGTGGCAGGTTATAACCTGCTCACCATTTCTGCCGAACGTGAACTGATGGAAATGAATATAGGCGCCGCGCCGCAGACAAGGTTGTTCAACCTGGGCGTGAAAGCTTTATTCTGATAAGTAAAACTGACTTTAAATCATTGCTATATGAAAAAAATAGTATTCGTTTTAGCTGTCTGGGCAATGGTCTCTACGGGCTGTAAGGATCTTATAGAACCGGCCATAGAGAATAACAGGACCCTCGACTCTGCTGCTTATGTACCCGGTGATGCACGTTTTCCTTACGGCATTTTATTGAACGGCTATAACCGTTTACCTACAAACGGCTTTTCCTTTAACGATGTAGCTACCGACGATGCCGTGAGCAACGATAAGAATAACAACTTTCTTAAAATGGCCAATGGGCAATGGACGGCTAATAACAACCCGATTGATCAGTGGACGAACAGTTATGCTGCCATTCAGTACCTGAACATCATGCTGGGAGAAATTGACAAGGTAAAATGGACGGCAGATGAAAAAGTAAGCAAATTGTTCGCCACGCGTTTCAAAGGAGAAGCGTATGGGCTAAGAGCATTGTTTTTCTTTTACCTGCTGCGTTCGCATGCCGGTGTGGCTGAGGGAGGGCAGTTATTGGGTGTTCCCCTTGTATTAGATCCGCAGGGCACTACGTCTAACTTTAATCTTCCGCGCGCCAGCTTTGAAGACTGCATGAAACAGATCTATAGTGATCTCGAAAAAGCAGAAAGCCTCTTACCGCTCGATTTCGAAGACATTGCCAATGCTTCGCAAATCCCGGCAAAATACGGGAGCATAGGGCGGGAAGACTACAACAGGGTGTTTGGCTCTGCATTCCGGGGCTTTTTAACGGCACGTATTGCTATGGCAATAAAGGCAAAAGCTGCGCTTCTGGCGGCCAGTCCGGCTTATGCTTCCGGAAATACCACTACCTGGGCCAATGCTGCCGATAATGCCGCCAGGGTGCTTAACCTGAAAGGAGGTATATCGGGGCTCGCATCGAACGGCGCTACCTGGTACACGAATACTGCCGAAATTGATGCATTGGCAGATGGCGCCAATCCGCCCGAAATACTCTGGCGTACCAACTGGGGGCTTAACCGTGATCTTGAACAGGCTAATTTTCCGCCTACACTTTTTGGTAGTGGACGTATTAATCCTACTCAGAATCTGGTGGATGCTTTTCCTATGGCCAATGGTTACCCTATAACTGATGCGGCAAGCGGCTATAATGCCGCCAAACCATACGATAACCGCGACCCGCGCCTTAAAGCTTTTGTGCTGGTGAACGGAGCAACCGCAGGACCTTCCGGTACTGCTATTAATACAGCTGCCGATGGCACCACCAATGACGCGCTTAACAAAGTGGAAAGCTCTACGCGTACAGGTTATTACCTGCGTAAACTGCTCAGGCAGGATGTGAACCTGAATCCCAATTCTCCCAACAACCAGAAACACTATACGCCTCACATCCGCTATACCGAGCTCTTCCTTATTTATGCCGAAGCTGCCAACGAGGCCTGGGGGCCTTTAGGTACCGGTAGTAACAGTTACTCGGCTTACGATGTAATTAAAGCAATACGCCGCAGGGCCGGAGTGGGTACGAATGGCGACCCCTACCTGGAAGCAGCTGCCGGAAACAAAGAATCCATGAGGGCATTGATCCGCAATGAACGGCGGCTGGAGCTCTCTTTCGAAGGGTTCCGTTTCTGGGACCTCCGCAGATGGAAGGCGGCTTTAAATGAACAGGCAAAAGGAGTTAGTATCCGCAACAATGTGCCTGCTGTTATTGCTGTGGAAGAAAGACTGTTCCAGCCTTTTATGAATTATGGTCCCATCCCCTATGGTGAAGTGCTTAAGTTCAGTGCGCTTGAACAAAACTCCGGATGGAGATAGGGGATTTATTTATAAAAAATGAAAATAGTAACGATGAAAAAAATAACTGTTATACTATCTCTCCTGTTGGTTGCGCTTACTTCGTGCAACAAAGACAGGGAGTTCCCGGACTACGACTACCAGACAGTTTATTTTGCATACCAGTATCCTGTACGCACTATTACGCTGGGAGAGGACCTCACTGTTAATACTGATCTCGACAATGCACATAAATGCAAAGTTTTTGCGGCAACCGGTGGTGTCTATTATAGCAAACATGATGTGAACATAACGGTTGCTGTAGACAAAACGTTGCTCGGCAACGGCATGTTGTTCGATGCCAATCATGGAGGAGGGGATATATTGCCTTTGCCGGATAAATATTTTACACTGGCTTCTAATACCATCACGATACCCAAAGGCGAATTGGCCGGAGGGGTAGAAGTGCAGCTTACGGATGCCTTTTTTGATGACCCTCTGGCTATTGGAAATAACTATGTGTTGCCCCTGAAAATAACAGGTGTAGCCGGTGCCGATTCGGTTTTGTCAGGTAGAGACTTCGTGCTCTATGCCATCAGATATGTAAATACCTGGCATGGTAATTACCTGCGTCGTGGTAAAGACATAGTTACAGGAAGTCTGAATCAGACTGTGGTCAGGCATAAACAATATGTGGAGCAGGACGAGGTCAATAAAATCACTACCCGTTCATTGAAGCAGGGAGAGTTGCCGGTTGTTTTTAAAGATAAGGATGGCGCCAACATCAATTGCACCCTCTTGCTCAGCTTCAACGATAATGGTAATTGTACGGTGTCGTCTGCTACTACGGGTATCACTGCTTCGGGGAGCGGCTCTTTCGTGAAAAAAGGAGAGAAGAATAGTTGGGGCGCCAAAGACCGCGATGCCATTTATCTTAATTATCAGGTGGACTTGCCCGGTATGCATGTGGCTACTACAGATACCTTGGTTGCCAGGGATCGTGCCGTTACCATGGATACTTTTTCTCCCAGGAATAAATAATGCTATCTCAATTTTAATAGCAGTCATATGAATAATATCTATAAAATTATTGCAGGTTGCGCCGTCATGATAGTCGTCTCCTGTACCAAATACCGCGCGCTGGAATATTCCGTTGATATGCCGGAAACCGTAGCGCTCCAGGAGGACATTGATTCCTATCCTGCATTGAAAACTTATATCAACAGAACCAAACATCCCAATTTCAAATTAGGAACAGCGCTGGGGTTGTCGGATTACGTCAATAAAGGCGTTATGTTCCGGCTTGCCAACAGGAATTTTGATGAGTTTGCCCTTGGGTGGGAGATGAAACATATGGCAGTTGTGCAGGCTGACGGCAGCTTGTCGCTGGACAATGTCAGTAAATTACTTTCTGTAGCTTCTGCTGCCGGCGTGAGCGTATATGGTCATACCCTGTGCTGGCATGCCAACCAGAATGCGAAATATTTGAACAGTCTTATCGAGCCTGTGATTATACCGGGGCAAACAACGCCTACATGGGACCTGGTGGCCGGCGCTGATTTTGAAACGGATGATGCATCGGCCTATGAGGCGAATGCGAACGCCAAATTATCGTTTACAGCATCCGGACAGGGTGCCGGCGGTAAAGGAAGAGCGTTGAAGATAACCAACGATGCCGTACGTACCAATGAATGGGATGCACAGTTCTTTATCAAATTTTCTCCTGCGGTAAAAGTTGGAGAGCAATATACCCTTAGCATGGATGTTAGATCCGATGCGGCAGCATCGTTCAGCACCCAGGCCCATACAGTTCCTTATACCTATAAGTACTGGGATTTCTTTGGCAGCATTTCATCAGGTACAAGCTGGACTACTTACACCAAACAGATAACGGTTACTGCCGATATGGCCGGGAGTGGCGCCATTGCATTCAATCTCGGGAAAACTGCTACCAATTATTACTTCGATAATGTGACGCTTAAAAAGTATAATGAAAAAGGCGGCGGCGATGCCGGGTACGCTTTTACATTCACCAACCCTACGGCCAGCAATTTCTGGGACGCACAGGTAGCATACGATCTTCCTGCGCTTGACAATAACAAAGAATACACGCTCCGGTTTGCTGCGAAGGCTAATAAAGCAGGAACTATCAGGGCCGAATTGCAGTCTTCTGCCGACTATTCATCGAATAGTTTTGGGACGGTGAGTTTAACGCAGGCATGGCAGGAGTTTGAGCTCAAGACCACCACTACCAAAAACGACCGGAATCGTTTTGTAATCAGTTTCGGTGATTTTGCCGGAAAAGTATCTATCGACAATGTAACGCTTACGCCGGCAGGCAGTGTTGTGAGTGTAATACCTAACGGAGGTTTTGAAAATGGCGCCAATGGCTGGGCAGGATGGGGTAATAACTCTTCGCGCGGGCTTTCGGCTTTGGGAGAAGGCTATGGAGGCGCTAAAGACCAGATCATTGAAAAAACTGCTGCGGAAAAAGATGCTATCATCACTGCAGCCCTTGAACATTGGATTGCTGGCATGCTTGGCGTCAGCAAAAATTATGTAAAAGCATGGGATGTGGTGAACGAACCTATGGACGATGGAAAGCCTTATGAATTGAAAACCGGCATAGGTAGAACCAAAATTGCCGAGGATGAATTCTTCTGGCAGGATTATATGGGCAAAGACTATGCGGTGAAAGCGCTTCAGCTGGCGCGTAAATATGGTAATACCACTGATCTGCATTTTATCAATGACTATAACCTCGAATACAATCTTGATAAATGTAAAGGCATCATAGCGTATGTGAATTACCTGGAAGGCAAAGGCGCAAAAGTAAATGGCATCGGTACGCAGATGCATATTGATATCAACACCAGCAAAACAAATATCACCGAAATGTTTAAGCTGCTGGCTGCTACCGGAAAGCTGGTTAAAATATCGGAGCTTGACATTGGTCTGGGAGGTGTGAAAACTGCCGATGCAACACAGGCGCAATACCAGGCACAGGCCGAAATGTACAAGTATGTTATTGATGAATATTTCAAAAACGTACCGGCAGCACAGCGTTATGGCATTACACTGTGGAGCCCGCTGGATAGCCCGGCTTCTTCCAGTTGGAGGGCTGGTGAACCCATCGGCATCTGGACGGAAGGATATGTAAGAAAGCTGGCTTATTCTTATGTAGCCCGCGCGCTGGAGGAAAACGCTAAATAAGCCTGTAGGCAATGGCTTATATGTTTAGTGCTGCTGATCCACCGGAAGGAAAATGGCAGTTGATTTCAAGGGCGCGTCATTTTCATGACGCGTCAGTTTTTTTTGATGACCGGCTTATGTGTTTTGTGACAATTGTATTGCAGCGCTAAAGCCCGGGATGAGCGTGAAAGGCAAGCCATGCTGTTACAACTGCCAGATGTTGTTTGGTGAAGCGGAGAGCCTGATGGTATCTCCTTTCCGGGCGGTTCCGGTATCGCAGTGAACCAGTAATTGAAGATCGCCTGTAGTAATATCCAGTTCTTCGTAATTGCCGAAGAAGCGTACCTGCTGTACGATTGCAGGCCATCCGTCGCCGGTTATTTTGAGGTGTACGGGACGAATCATATAATGTGTTTTTGTTTCCTGCGCAGGTGGCAACCCGGGTAAGGCGGTGTGGACAGGCAACAGGTTGTATTTACCGAATAAGCCTGCTACATAGGTATCGGCGGGCTGATGGAATAGTTGCTGCGGAGTACCCTGTTGTACAATAGCGCCTGCCCTTAATACAATAAGTTCATCGGCCCAGGATAAGGTATCCTGCGGATCGTGCGATACCAGTATTCCGGTGATGCCGAGCTGCTCGCCCACATCGTGCAACACTGTTTTAAGCAGGTTTTTATGAATCATATCGAGGTTCGAAAAAGGCTCATCCAATAATAACAGGCGTGGCGCGTTAACCAGCAGGCGCGCCAGCGCTATCCGTTGTTTTTCTCCGCCGGATAACTGGTCTGTCCGGCGCTCCAGTAAATGATCGATACGGCATATTTCATACACCGTAGCTGCCTCTGCCTCACTAAGCTCATTGGCATAACTTAATACCTGTTCTACCGTAAGAAAGTTTGCCAGTTCGAAATGCTGCGAAAGATAAGCGATACCGGGATGGCCGGGAATCAGCTTTTCATCGGGGATCTTTTTAAGACGGGTACCTTCGAACCTGATCTCTCCCGTGTCAGATGATATCCAGCCGGCAATCATTTTCAGTAGCGTGCTTTTCCCCGAGCCCGTTTCGCCTGCAATAGCCAGTTTCCTGAATCGGGGTAAATCGAAACTCAGCGGCTCTAATTCAAATGTCTTCCCTGCTTTTTTACTAACACCGGATACCTCTAGAAAATTCATACCCAAAAATAAACAGAGAACCCCACATTTCATTCTGGTGAGAATTTTGCAGCTGAATATCTAAAAAACAGACCTATGATTGAAATATTAACCGACGTGCCCGCGAATGTCGCCGGGTTTAGAGCCGTAGGAGAAGTGACTAAAGAAGATTTTAAAACCGTAGTAATGCCGGTAGTTGACCAGGTCGTGATCAAATATGGAGAACTTAATTATCTGATGATCATAGATTCTCCCTTGAAAGACTGGACGGCAGGCGCCTGGATGCAGGATCTCTCGCTGGGTCTCCAGGAACTTACCAAATGGAACCGCGTAGCTATAGTCTCCGATTCTGAAGCATTGGGCACGTTTACCGACATATTCAGCGTATTGGTACCCGGCGAATTCCGTGGCTTTTTGATCGAAGAACTGCCCCAGGCTGTTCGCTGGACCGCTACAGGTGAATAACATTTGTTACCTTGCTGCTTACCATCAATTGGCGGCTTATGCAAGACTTCGATGCACAGCTTACCATTTTAAAGCAACAGCTTAAAAAGTTGCAACTGGAACAGCTTCAGCTACAGGTGTCGATTACGGAACTGGAAAGACAGTGGAACGCATCGGGGCAGTCGGCTACACCCATAATGCCTGCTGCCTCTGAAACTCCTGCTGTTCCCCAAACTGTCCTGCCTCGTGCCAGGAATAGGACGGGTAAGTTTTCTTCAGGCCAGTCCCTGGAAGATTTCATTGGAACCAATATTATCAGCAAAGTAGGTATCCTTATTACCATCATAGGCATCTTCATCGGTGCCAAATATGCGATAGACAAAGACCTCGTAAGCCCCGCTGTACGTATGGCGGGAGGTTATGTTGCTGCATTGCTGCTGGTAGCAACAGGGCTCTGGCTGAAACAAAAATATACGCAGTTCAGTGCCGTGTTGGTCGGTGGTGGCGTCGCCGTTGTATATTTTATTACTTATTCGGCATTTGGTTTTTACCATCTCTTTTCACAGCCCCTTGCGTTTGTATTGATGCTGGTTACTACTATAGCAGCGGTAGCATTGGCATGTTGGTACGATCAGCAGGTAATTGCGTTGTTGGGACAGGTGGCTGCCTATGCAATACCGCTTCTGCTTAGCGATGGTAGTGGTAATATTCTCGTACTCTTTACGTATACGGCAGTGATAAATGCGGGTATCCTGGTGCTCTCTTTCCGCAGGGAATGGAAACTGCTTTACAGGATTGCTTTCATCATTACATGGGCGCTCTATCTATTCTGGGTGGTTACCCGCGATGTGAAAGGGACTCCCCTGGCAGCAGGACTTGGCTTTCTGACGATTCAGTTCATTACTTTTTATGTGACCTTCCTGGCCTATAAAATATTCAGAAAGGCATTGTACGAACGATCAGAAATGATAGTGCTGCTCGCAAATGCATTGCTCTATTTTATATTGGGCTACGCAGTAACTGGTCATTTCTTTGAGGAGGCCGGCAGCTTGGCTGCTTTTACAATGCTAAATGCCGTCTTTCATTTCATAGTAGGGTATTTTATTTACAAAGCAGACCTGGCCGATAAAAGCGTAAAAGAATTTATTGTAGGCCTGGGGCTGTTATTCCTTTCGATAGCTATTCCTGTAAAACTCGATGGTGGCTGGGTAACGCTGCTGTGGTCGTTGGAAGCTGTTATGTTGGCTGTGGTCGCCATTCGTACAAATCGCCGTTTATATTTCGATATGGCGATACCCGTAATGCTGGTGGCGGTAATTAGCCTGTTCCATGATCTCTTTTGGGCAAATGCGCTGCTCTGGGAAAGATATATGGCAATGACAGGTATTGCGCTGGCTTGTGTGGCGCTTGAAAGAAGTACCAGGAAATTGGTGGTCCGCAGCGATGTGAAATCTTTGCTGGTACTCGCTTTTCAACTACTCCTGCTCGTTTGTATATGTAACGAATACCTCTACTGGCTAACACGCTCAGGCGCACGGAACCAATATAAACTCGGCCTGAGTGTTATCTGGGGTTTATATGCATTAGCAATTCTTTTTCTGGGACTTACTTATGATAAAAAAAACTGGAGGATTTGGGCAATCTTTATTTTCACCTGTACGATATTGAAACTCTTTATATACGATCTCTCGGCTTTATCTACGATCGCCAAAACGATCGTAATGACTTTCACAGGCATTATCCTCCTGGTAGCCTCATTTCTTTATAATAAATACAAAAATGTGCTGATGCCGAAAGAGCCTGAAAATGAACAGGGGCTTTAGTTTGGGCTGAACAAAATGAACAGTGTTTTGTCTGGGGCGTTAATTATTTTGCACTATTGCTAAATCTTTTCCGTTCCCGTTGTATGAAGCAAAAATTAGGAAGTATTTTGTTGATAGATGATGATGCGGCTACTAATTTTATCAACGCACACTTATTGAAAAAAATCGATTGCGCCGAAGACATTACCGTCAAAGAAAATGGCCAGGAGGCTATTGACTATCTGAAACAAGCTTGTTTGGAAGGCAAGTCCACTGACCTTATCTTTCTCGATATTAATATGCCGCGTATGAATGGTTGGGAATTCCTGGAGGCCTATACCAACATAGAGCACCCGGAAGGCGAACAGACAGTGATTGTAATGTTGACCACCTCCCCTTTACTGGAAGATCAGTTGAAGGCCAATGCCATAAAAGTAGTGGCGGAGTTTCGTAACAAACCGTTGAACAAAGAAATGCTGCAAGGCGTATTGCAACGACATTTCCCTTCGCTGGCATGTGTGTAAAACAATAACTTAAAGCGCCGTTTCTATGGTGAAATAAAAACAGCTGCCTTCGCCTGTATTCGATTCTACCCATATGCGGCCGTTGTGTAAGGCTGCTATTTTGCTGCAATGGGCAAGGCCAATACCTGTACCTTCATATTTATTCCGGGAATGTAATCGCTGGAAAATGATAAAGATCTTTTCATGGTAGTCTTTCGGAATACCAATACCATTATCGCATACATAAAACTGCCAGCCCGTAGCTATCCGCTCCCATCCGATAGAGATAACAGGTGTATTGCCCGGTGGCTGAAATTTAATGCCGTTGGTAATAAGATTTTGAAAAAGCAGCTTTAATTCTACGGCATAGGCAGGTAACTGTGGCAATACTTCTACCTTTAATTCCACTTTATTTTCAGTCAGGAGAACATGGAGATCGTTGAGTGCCGACTGTAGCAATGTATTACAGTTCACTATCTCCAGTTGTTTGTTCTGGCCGATACGATTGTAATCGAGCAGGGCCGCTGTCAACTGCTGCATGCGGTTGTTGGCTTCCGACATGAAGTCCAGGTATTGTATGCCCTGTGCATCGAGCATGGGACCATACTCACTACGGAAAAGTTCAACAAGGCTGGCATTCGTACGCAGGGGCTCCTGCAAGTCATGACTGGCAACATAGGCCAGTTGCTCCAGCTCCTTGTTCTTCAGCTCTATTTCAATGATATGTTCCTGTAGTCTCGCTGCCATGGCATTATAGGCCGTTGCTACCATGCCTATTTCATCACGGGCATGTATCTTGGCACGGTGACCCCAGTCCCCTTTTGCAAAAGACTTCGCTGCATCGAGTATGCTGTGTAAGCCTATTTGTATGCGCCGGTTTACATACATCGCCAGTAGTATCCCCGATATCTCAACCGTAAGGGCTACGCCAAACAGGAGCTTCAGTACAAAATGTTCGAGCCAGCGCGAACCTTCTCCTAATGCGTAAGAAAAAGCATCTTCACGTACAGTGATGCTGCGATTGATGGGCTCTATCCGCCCCAGTAAATTCTGTATGGTGTCAGGCGAGGCATTGCCGATAGTTAGTTCCTCATGTAATCGCTCTCCGATATTGATGAGCTCCCAGAGCGAAGCTTCAGCCTCTGTCCAGGCTACTATGGCTTGATTGATATAATAATTGCTGTGAAAACGCCTGATGAGCTTTACCATGCCATCTATATCATCGGGATGAACACCACCTTCTATAAAACCCTGGCGTACCACTTCTATATTCATATCCGGTTTCGCCATCTCCTGACGCGCACGGCCATCACCCAATGGCACCTTCAGGTATTCCTTGAATTGAAGATAATCCTGCTCCTGGCGGCTTAAACCATATAAATGCAGTTGGTAAACAGCATTCTTCTGCGCCTTCGACCACAGCCCTTCTCCGCCTACAAAGCCACGGATAGCCGATAAAGTATTCAGTGAAAAAAACAGCGCAAATAGTTCTATTCCTATCAACAGCGCCATAATGCCTACCGTGAAGTAGAGCTTCTTGGCAATCGAAATATCTTTGAAACGTCGTATAATTGAAAGCATGCAGTATTATTATGCAGTTCAGTGATGCGTTTAAACACTATCAAAAAATTGCATAGAATACTGGATAATTAATAGTTCGGAATTTGCGAAGGATGGATTGGATCGGATTTGAAGAACTAATAGGATTCAAATATAGAGGATATATTTAATTTCACGTTTAATTTCATATATATATGCCGGATCAATCAAAAGCAAGATGGATGCGCCTGTTTTCCGCAGATTTGCTCGTCGCTGCCGTACTCTGCCTGTTTTCATTTTTAGTGTTCGCCTTCCTGGCCAATGAGGTGTTTGCCGGAAAAGCACCGGCTTTTGATGAAGCAGCCTTTCGCTTTTTTGATGCCTTTGAAACACCCGGCAATACCCGCCTTACCTTGATTATCACATTTTTTGGAAGCGGTTATTTCCTGTTTCCTTTCTATATAGTATTGATTATCTATCTGTTAACAAAAGGTAGAAAGAAATATGCAGCTATGATCGCTGCTATTGCGGCAGTGAGTTGGCTGCTGGGAGCCAGCCTTAAAAATATCTTCCAGCGCAGCAGGCCAGCACTACCGCACCTCGACCAGGTATCAGGTTATAGTTTCCCCAGCGGCCATTCGCTTGCAGCCTTCACCTTTTGTGGTATCATCATCACCGTCATATGGCGGCTGACCTTAGGGAAAGGCATGAAAATACTATTATCTGTATTGTTTTTCCTGTTCGCTTGCGCCATTGCCCTCAGCAGGATTTATCTGCACGTACACTATGCCAGCGATGTACTCGCGGGGTTCTCCGTTACCCTCATATGGCTTTCTGTATGTTTTATCTATTTCAGTTGGGACGGTAAGAAATGGTTGGTCTAGTATTAACCGGATGTTAAGCTACACAGTCCGCTAAAAAAATTAACTTGCAGGGTTCTGGCTAAACAGATTTAGTGGCCTTTATATTGAACGGGGATAATTTACATAACGAAGAGCTTATTTGGCGCCGCCTGGCAACGGGCGATGAAGCGGCTTTCCGTGCTTTATTCCATAGTTATAACCCTGGGCTCTACGCAGCCATCCTCAAAGTGGTTAAAACGGAAGAAATAGCAAGGGAAATGGTGCAGGATGTCTTCCTGCGCGTCTGGCAGCATCGCGAGGCGGTAGGGCTTATGGAAAAACCCGAAGGCTGGCTATTCCGCGTAGCATCCAATCTCTCCCTCAGTTACCTGCGCAGGCAGGCCGTAGAATACAAATGGCTGAATAGCGTCGCAGGGCAGGAGGGAAATACCGACGATACGCTGAACAAAGTCTCATTCCGCGAAGCGCAGCAACTCCTGCTCCAGGCCATTCATGCACTGCCCCCGAAACGACAGCTCATTTTCAGGCTTAGCCGGGAAGAACAGCTCTCTCATGCTGAAATAGCAGAAAAACTGAATATGTCTCAGAACACCGTTAAAAACCAGATTGTACTGGCCAGGCAGTCGATAGAAGACTTTTTAAAACAGCGCCTGGGTGTTTATATCCCCCTTTTTGTCCTGCTCGAATTATTTTTTTGATAAGAACGGTCCCTCTCGTTTTGTTGCGCGTTTTTATTGGTATGAGGAGTATTACCAGTGGAAAATAAGACGTACCTGAACCAATTGCTGCAAAAGTATCTGGATAACGAAGCTTCGGAAGCGGAGCTGCAGGTATTGTTTTCCGAACTGGAAGCGAATCGTAACGATGCGGAATGGGAAGAATTATTGCTGCCTGTTTTCCGGGAAAAACGCCCCGAAAGGGACTATAAACCCGGTGAATGGGAAGAAATTATAGAAGCAATTCTTCATCAGCAACCTGCACCCGCGGCTCCGGCCAGGGTGGTCCGCTTTCCGTTGCCACGTATGGTGGCGGCCGCAGCTGCCCTGCTGGCTATTGCTACAGGTGTTTTACTATGGCAAAACCACATGGCAGGCGAAAAAGCCACACAGGTTACGGCTAAACAGGATGTTGGACCTATCGGTAACAGGGCGGTACTAACCCTTGCCGATGGAACAACAGTATTATTGGATAGCGCAGCCAACGGGCTTCTTGCTCAACAGGGCGCTACTCAGATTACTAAAAATGCCGACGGCGCCGTTACTTATAACGAAGCAGCAGGCCACACTACCCGCGCAAATACCTATAACTCACTAAGTACGCCCCGTGGAGGGCAGTTTAAGCTCACCTTGCCCGATGGCACCCGTGTATGGCTCAATGCCGCTACTACACTCCGTTATCCCGTTGCTTTCAGCGGAAACGAACGTAGAGTCGAAATGACAGGCGAAGCCTATTTTGAAGTGGCATCCAATGCCAAAGCGCCTTTTGCAGTAGTTTCTGCGAACCAGGAAGTGAAAGTACTGGGAACCGCATTCAATATAAATGCCTATACCGATGAAGCACGCACCAAAACAACCCTTCTCCAGGGCAGTGTTCGCGTAGCAGCCTTACCGGCGTCTCCTGGGAGCAAATCAGCAGTTATTACCCTGCAGCCTGGTCAGCAGGCCCTGTTAAACAATAATGGGTTAGAGGTAGACAACGATCCTGATATGCAGGAGGTGCTGGCCTGGAAAAACGGACAACTGGATCTCAGGAATCTTGATGTGAAAGCGCTTATGCGGCAGCTCTCGCGATGGTACGATGTAGACGTCGTATTCCAGGGGCCTGTACCTACGGGTGCTTTCGGTGGTATTCTTGATCACAGGCTTTATTTGTCCAATATCCTGGAAGTGCTGGAAGCACGGGGTATTCACTGCAAACTGGAAGGAAAAAAGCTATACGTATCGTCGAGATAACAAGATATAAACCCTGTTTTTTGATTTTTAAACTCCCAAAGCGCATGACAAAGTAAGACTATGCGTTACCTGCAATAAAAAACCGGAAGCGCTCTGACCTGCTCCCGGTAGATTGTTGCGGCATTAACGCTAAACAAGGCATTTCGAGAAAAAAGACTGTTTAATTAAACCTCAACTAACAACAAAGCTATGAAACTGGCAGCGTTATGCAAACGCCTGTTTTGGAACGGGTATTTGTCTAGAAAAAACAATTATTCCGGGGATTCCGTACTTAGGGCCGCACAGGCAATAAACCCGGGTAAAATTTTACTGGTTATGAGAATTAGCGTGATTCTTCTTTTTGTTCTTGCCCAGCAGGTAAGCGCAAAAACCTTTTCACAAACCGTGACTTTAACGGCTAAAAGAGTGCCGTTGACGCAGGTATTTAGTACTATCAAACAACAAACAGGATACTCTTTTTTCTGGGACCAGCAATTGCTGGACAAAGCTCCTTTAATTAATATATCCGTTAAAGACGCGTCTATCGAAACCGCACTGGATAATTGCTTGAAAGGACTTAACCTTTCTTACGAGATCAAAGGCAATATCGTCCTCATCAAACAAAGAGTCGCTGCTGTAACTAAAGAAACAGTAGCTGCGCTGGCGGCGCCGCCGCAGGCTGAAAGGCATAAGATTGGTGGTGTAGTTACTGATGAGACGGGCAAACCGCTTGCAGGTGCTATTATTTTGCTGGAACCTTTCAGCTGGAAAACAGCCACCAATAACAAAGGTGAATACAGTTTTTCCGATGTGCCTAATGGCCGTTACCGTCTTGAGATCACTTATGTAGGCTATAGCGCCCGCAGCAGAACTTTGATCGTTGAAGGCGATGTGCTTAATACGAATGTGCAGATGGTGCCCGAAGTAGCAGAGCAGGAGGAAGTAGTGCTGAGCACCGGTTATCAGAAACTCAAGAAGAATACAGTTACAGGTTCTTTTTCCGTGATCAGTTCCAAAGAGATCAAGGAAACACCTTCTCCCAATATTATGGAGCGCCTGGAGGGTAAAGTACCTGGCGTTCGCTTTGATGTTCGTAACAATACGATCCAGGTTCGTGGTGTGAGTGTTTTTGGCGGCCGTTTGGCGAACCCTGTTGCTCCGCTTATCGTGATCGATGGTTTTCCTTATATTGATCAGCAGCTGACCAATATTTCTGCTACAGATCTGACAACGGGCGCCAATTCAGGGTCTGTAAACCCGCTGGATGTGATTCCTCCTTCTTATTCCGGTAATTCCATTCTCAGCTCTTTCAACCCCGACGACATTGAAAGCATTACCTTTCTGAAGGATGCGGCTGCTGCAGCGATCTGGGGTGCGAGCGCTGCGAATGGCGTAATTGTGATAGAGACCAAAAGAGGCAGGAAGAATACGCCTATGACGGTGAGCCTTAACGCTACCTATTCTACATCAAAACCTGCCAGCGTATCGAGCATCAATGCTATGAATTCTGCGCAGTATATAGACCTGGAGCAGGAATTATTCGATAAAGGTTTTTATCCCGATCCATATACAAGCTACAGGTATCCTAACAATACGGAAGCCATAGACTGGATGGTAAGGGCGAAAAGAGGGATGGTTACTGCTGCCCAGCGTGATTCTGCACTCAATGCGTTGAGCATGCTGAACAATGCAGGCCAGATGGAACAATACCTGTTGCAAAAAGTGAAGTCGCAGCAATACAGCCTCAACGTTTCCGGCGGCAGCGACAATATGACCTACAATATATCGGGAGGTTATATGAGGAACAATCCTGTGTTCAAAAGCAACCATGCCGAGAACTACTTCATCAATAGCAGTGTCAACAATGACTTTTTGAATAAGAGGCTGAGCCTGGCAACCATCGTCAATTATACCTATTCTAAAAGTAATATGAATGTTGCCGCTCTGCAGGGGCTGGGAACGGGCACTTTTGGATTGGCTCCTTACCAGATGCTGGCTGATGCGAATGGTAATCCTATCCGCAGGGCTATTCTTTTCAAGGAGAATATTGCCGACAGCCTTGAGCGTCTTGGTCATATGTCGTGGCGCTACAATCCGATCGACGAGTTAAACTATAACAATACAGTTCTCGAGAAATCTGCTATCAGGGTAAACGTAAACCTTACGGGCCGGATCACCAACTGGCTGAGTGCCCAGGTGTCGGGGCAGTTACAGCGTAATACAGAGCGCCAGGACAATATCCAGGATCTCAACAGCTATGCTACGCGTGAGTTGGTGAACATAGGATCTGTTTATTCTGCGGGCCGGATCACCAACAATTTCCCGAAGGGTGGTGTGTATAAGATGGCTAACCAGGATGGTGAAGACTATAGCCTGAGAGGCCAGCTTAACGGACAAAAAAGCTGGAATGAAGGTAAACATCAGCTGACTGCGCTTGCGGGCGCCGAGATCAGGCAAACGAAAGGGTTGGCCTACAAGCAAGCCCGTTATGGATATGATCCCACGCTTAACAGTTCTGTAGCGGTGAATCCTACGACACCTTATGCTACCATGTATGGTTATACGACTACCATTGGTTACATGGATGGTAATGTGTATAAGACACGTGTTCGCTATCTTTCTTATTATTCCAATGCCAGCTATACCTACCTGGGTAAATATTCGATTTCCGGCAGCGCCCGTTTCGACGATTATACCATGGTGGGAGTAAGACGAGACAAGCGTGCAGTGCCGCTTTGGTCGGCAGGTTTCCGCTGGGATGTTGCCAGGGAAAACTTTATGTCGGGTGTGAAGTGGATCAATAGTCTTGGTTTCAGAGGTTCATGGGGTACCGGCGGTAATATTTCAAAAAGCGCTCTTGCTTATCCTGTTGTTACCATTGGTTCTGACAGTTATACCCAGCGTCCTTTTGCGACTATCAACGGTTTTGCCAACCCTACGCTTACATGGTCTACTACAAGAACCGTTAACGCGGGAATAGACGCTGCCATGTTCAATAACAGGCTGAGTTTGCAGTTTGACATTTATGAAAAGCGTTCTACCAATATCATTGCGAGTTTCCCGTATAACCCCACCTATGGGTTCTCTACTATCGAGTATAACACGGGTACTATGTCGAACCATGGTTTAGAAGGCGTGATTTCCGGAGATGCGGTAAAAACCAAGAATTTCAAGTGGACCCCTTCCTTCAACATTTCTTATAATACCAATAAAGTAACCGACAATCGTTATCCGATCACTGAAACAACATCTGCTATTGGCAGGTCGCTTACTTCGGGATATGCTTTAGATGCGTTATGGGTGTTTCGCTGGGCAGGTCTTGATCCTACGAATGGCCAGGGCCGTATCTATGATTCGAAAGGCGCTATTATCAACAGCTGGGGATTCCCTTCGCTGTATGCCAAGGACCAGGTATATGCAGGGCGTCTTACCCCTCCTGTATTCGGTGCCATCAGCAATGATTTCGTTTATAAGAACTGGAAGCTTTCTACCCGTATTGTTTACAACGTGGGACATAAATTCCTGAAAACGGATCTTACCAGCGCCCAGTATCCATCAAGTACACAAATGAGTGGCAAACTGAGCTCTTCAAGAGTGCTGGTTAACCGCTGGCGCAAACCTGGTGATGAAGCGTTTACAAATGTGCCCGGTATCAGTACAAGTAATCCGAACACCAATTCCGTGTTCTTCTATGGCAACTCTGATATAGCGGTGAGAGATGCAAGCCATGCGCGTTTCCAGCAGCTTACGCTTGCTTACCAGTTCCCTAACGAGATGTTGCGTAAAACAGGATTCTTTAAATCTGCTGCTGCAGCGATCACAGCGAGCAACCTGGGTATTATCTGGAGAAAGAATAAAGATGGTATCGATCCCGATTATATCGTGACAGAGACTTATAACAACCTGCCTCCGGTAGTGAATTATTCATTAAACCTTCAGCTTACCTTTTAATGTTTAATAATATGAAACGTAAAATATTTATATACATAGGCATAGTACTGGCGGTGGCATCGGCCTCCTGTCGTAAATATGTTGAAATTCCTATTGAAGGAAGGCGTGTACTGGAAAATACGGAAGACTATGCGAGCCTGCTGTACAACCCGAACAACATGCTGAGAAGCTATTCTTATCCTATTTATGCGGGTGATGATGTGGGGTCTGATAACGATACCTGGCAAAACGGAATTGCGAACAACTCTAATGGCAGGGCTTATTCATGGGCATCGGAGATCATGCTCAATGCTGCCCAGGAAGACAATGACTGGACGAACCTGTATTACAGCATTTATGTGACCAACCTGGCCATTGTAAATGTAATGGACAGCAAGAATGGTACAGATGCCCAAAAACGCAAGGTGCTGGCACAGGCGCTGGTGAACAGGGCATTTTACTATCTCACACTTGTGAACATTTATGCGAAGCAATATGATGCTGCTACTGCAGCAACAGATCCGGGTGTGCCCATGCGGCTTGATGATCTTGTAACGGGCAGTCTTGACCGTAAATCTGTTCAGACGGTATATAACCAGATACTGGCCGACCTTAACCAGGCGCTGAGTATCTCTGAATTACCGAATGTGGGAGACTACACTACCGATGCGTCGAAAGCGGCTGGTTACGCGTTGCTTGCGCGTACTTACCTGAATATGCGCAATTTCACCGAGGCCAAGAAAGCGGCTGAAAGTGCATTAAGCCTTCAGTCTGGTTTACTTGATCTGAATAATTATATTTCGGGCTTCACCAACTATCCGCAGCGTCATGTAGATCCGGAAGTGATCTTGTGTAAGATTGCGGGTCCTATAGGTGCTATGCCTGTGAGTAATGCCCAGTTAACATTATTTGCCGATAGCGTTGACCTCAGGTATAAAGTGCTTATCAAGCCAGGTTCTTTTGCCGGCACTTACAACGCTTACCTGCCTTACATTTATGTGAAGGCAAATATTGCCAACCAAGGGTATATGTCAGGTCCTACTGTTCCTGAAATGTTCCTTATCAAGGCTGAGTGTGAAGCGAGAGCTAATGATGCCGGAGCTGCTGTTACTACGCTGAACACCCTGCGCAAGAAGCGTTTTACCGCTGCCGACTACCGCGATCTTACTGCGGCAAACGGAACGGCGGCGTTACAGCTGGCTTTACTTGAAAGAAGAAGAGAATTGATGGGTTCCGGTATGCGCTGGTTTGATCAGCGGCGTCTTACCAAAGATGGCTTAACACCTACCATTACCAGAGTGCTGAAGGGCACCACCTATACATTGGAACCAGGCAGCAACAGGTATACCTTCGCCATTGCTCAGAAATATATTGATCTTAACCCCGAGATCACTCAAAACCCCCGTTAAAAGAAATCCCCGTTTTATGAATAACAGCTGGAGTAGCCATTATGTGGCTACTCCCTGGCTGTTCTTTGTTTAAAATCAACGTTATGAACGAACCTATAGTAAGCGTTAAAAACCTGTCTCACCGCTACAGCGTTCAATGGGCTGTCCGTGATATAAGTTTTGAGCTCAATAAAAACGGCATTTATGGACTGCTTGGTGCCAATGGTGCGGGTAAGTCTACCATTATGAATGTGATGTGTGGTGTTATCAAACAAACGCAGGGTGATGTGTTCATCAGGGGAGTTGACCTTGGGCGCTATCCTGAGAAAGCCAAACGTTATATAGGGTTTCTGCCACAGCAGCCGCCTTTACAAAATGATCTCACCGTAGAAGAGTTTCTCACGCATGCGGCGAATCTCCGGCTTATGGATTCTTCCAAAGTAAAAAACGCCGTTACCGAAGTAATGGGCAAATGTGCCATCAGTCATTTCAGGAAGCGACTTATCCGCAATCTTTCCGGTGGTTACCAGCAGCGCGTTGGTATTGCCCAGGCCATTATACACAAGCCTGATTTCGTAGTACTCGATGAACCTACCAATGGTCTGGATCCCAACCAGATCCTTGAAGTGAGAGGTCTTATCCGTGAAATTGCGGAAGAGCGTACCGTTGTATTATCCACGCATATACTCCAGGAGGTGCAGGCGCTTTGCGACCATATTTGGATGATCAATGAAGGTTCCATGATCTTCTCCGGATCGATGGAAGAATTCGACAATTATATTGTTCCCAATACCCTTACCGTATCGCTTGTTGCCAGTCCTTCTGCGGAGGAGCTGATGAAAATTCCGGGGGTAGTAGGCGTAGAAGAACTTGGCGGGATCCGCTACAGGATCCGCTTTACCGACGCACAGGAGGCTATTGAAAGAATCGTTGAAACCAGTGTTCATAAAAACTGGAGACTCGTCGAAATAGCCGTTGAAAAGAATTCACTCGAAACGGTATTCGCTGAATTAAGCAGAAAAAAATCTAAATAATTGGGGACTGACCTTATACAATAAGACATGAAGACAATATACAAAATAGCAAAAACAGAACTACAGGTGATGTTCTATTCACCGGTGGCCTGGCTCATCCTCGTTATTTTTACTTTTCAGACCGGTATGATCTTCGCCGGCAATTTCGACGGATGGATACGACTGGGTATTATGAAAATACCTTTGAACGGCGCTACAATCCAGACTTTTGCAGGCTGGGCTGGTGTTTTCGTTAAAGTGCAATCTTATCTTTATTTGTATGTTCCCCTGTTAACCATGAGTATCATGAGCCGGGAATTGGGGAGTGGCTCCATCAAGTTATTATACTCTTCTCCTGTTACCAATAGCCAGATTATCCTGGGTAAATACCTTTCCCTGGTGATCTTTGGATTGGCTATAATTGGCATCCTGGCAGTATATGGCGTGTTTGCAATGTTCACCATTGTAAATGCCGAAATTCCTTATATTCTTACAGGTTTGCTGGGCCTCTTCCTGCTGTTCTGTGCCTATGCAGCAATTGGCTTGTTTATGTCTTCGCTTACCACCTATAATATTGTTGCCGCCCTCGGTACGCTTTGCATTTTTGCGTTACTCGCTTTTGTAAGAGGGGTAGGGCAGGATATCGCTTTTGTGCGTGATATCACTTATTGGCTGGCGATATCCGGGCGTAGCGATACATTTATTGCAGGTATGATCACCAGCGAAGATGTCATCTATTTCATTGTGGTGGTAGCGCTCTTCCTCGCTTTTACCATCATTAAATTGCAGGCCGGACGTCGTAAAACCTCAGCGCTGAAAGTAGTGGGTAGGTACGCGATCGCATTTATGGCAGCTTCATTTATTGGCTATTTTAGCTCCAAGCCTGCTTTGAAAAGCTATTACGACGCTACCCGCACCAAAGAAAATACACTTACACGCAGCAGCCAGGAGGTTATGTCTAAATTAACAGGCGGCTTTACCATTCATACCTATACCAATATGCTGGATCCTAACTATCATATTGCGCTGCCGGTGAATTATAAAGGCGATGTAGACAACTTCAAAAGATACATCCGCTTCAAACCGGATATCAAACTGGATTATACATATTACTATCAGCATGCACCTAACCCTATGCTGGAAAGAATGTATCCTAAATTAAACGATCTGCAACGTCTCGATACGTTGAAGAAACTGAATAAATGGAAATTCGATATTCAGCCTTATAGCGCTATCAATCCAAAATTGGACCTCTCAACCGAAGGTTTTCGCTTCGTAAGGGTTCTGGAACGCGACAATGGCCAGAAAACCTTCCTGCGTGTTTACAATGACATGAGGCGCTTACCCTCCGAATCGGAGATCACTGCCGCCATCAAACGACTGGTAATGAAATTGCCAGTAGTAGGCTTCGTTTCAGGTCATGGCGAACGTGAGAGCGACGGGGAACAGGATCGTGGTTATAACATGATTGCCAAGGAAAAAACTTTCCGCTATGCACTCATTAACCAGGGCTTCGACTTTACAAATGTATCACTGCAACAGCCGGTGGGCGATTCTATCCGTATCCTGGTAATAGCGGAACCTAAACTGGCTTATACGCCGCAGGAACAGGCCAATCTCGACCAGTACATTGCCAGGGGCGGTAACCTTATCATCGCCGGTGAACCCGGACGCCAGGCACAGATGAATGCGATAACGGCACAGCTGGGTGTGCAATTCCTGCCCGGACGTTTGGTAAAGCCTAACGCCAAGTTCCAGGCCGATCTTATGATTCAGAAGCCTACTGACGACGCCGTTGCCTTCTCCGATAATTTCCAGGTAATGCGTAAAAGGGAGGAAGTGATAACCATGCCCGCAACAGCAGGACTTGCCTACACGACCGATAAAGGTTTTGATGTGAAAACCCTGTTCCGCAGCGACTCCGCCGGTAGCTGGAATGAAGTGGAAACAACTGATTTCATCGACGATAGCGCCCGCCTCAATCCCGCAGCTGGAGAGGTAGAGCAATCTTATCCTACAGTACTGGCACTCTCGAGAAAGGTAAACAACAAAGAACAAAAGATCCTGGTAACAGGCGACGCCGACTGGATGAGTAATGGTGAACTGGGTATGAATAGGAACGATGTGCAGTCTGCCAATTTCACGCTGTTGGTAAGCAGCTTCTTCTGGTTATCCGATGGAGAAGTGCCTATCGATATGCGTCGCGATCCACCAACGGATACTTCATTGAGAATAGGTGAAGGTGCATGGGATTTCTGGGGTATATTTTTTAAATGGGGTTTCGCTGCCGCTCTGCTGGCAACCAGTATCATTATCTGGATCCGCAGAAGAGGTAGATAATTTTAAGAGGTATTATTATGAGTTTTTCTGTTGATAAACAAACGCTCGATGATCTGAACATCTTCACGAAGAAAGGTCGTGATTCTGTCTTCGGGTTATTTAACCGCACCAGGACACGCGGTGGTGCTGAATTGCTGGAACAAATGTTCCGTTACCCGCTTTCCGACGCCAATGCCATCAATCAGCGCATAAGCATCATCGGCAGCTTTGGCAAAGCACAACTGGCATTCCCCTTTAGGGAAGAATGGTTCGATATCATTGAGCAGTATCTCAACAACGCCGATGAGCGTAGTCAGCTGCCTCACGACGATAACAAACTGGGAAGAACCTTTAACAGTCTTATAGGCGCCGATGCCGCCTTCAAACAAATCGCCAAAGGCGTGGAAGCAGTACACCAGCTGCTCCATGCCTTTGCGGCATTTACGGCAGAGGTAAAGCACAAATTGCAGGGTACCGCTTACGCCGCTGAATTACCTGCAATAGAACTCTTGCTGCAAAGTGATGCACTTACGCAGTTCATTGCCGAAAAAGAGGCGCAGAAATTCACTTACGAGAAAACTGCATCGTACGATCGCCTGCTGCGTTTCCAGCAAAAGGAACGCCTGCATAAATTACTGTCACACGCCTACCTGATAGATGTGTACATAGCAGTAGCAGGTGTGGCAGTTGCACGCAAATTTGTATTTCCCGTTGCTGTTACAGGTGAACTGAACCTTGAACTGGAAGGTGTTTACCATCCGCTGCTTGAAAATGCAGTGGGAAATAATCTCAGGGTTACCGCCGATAATAACATGATCTTCCTTACAGGAGCGAACATGGCAGGTAAGTCTACTTTCATGAAAACGCTCGGCATTGCTATATTCCTGGCGCATGCAGGTTTTCCCGTACCTGCTGCCCGTATGCAGTTCCCGGTATTGGATGGAATGTTCTCAACCATCAACCTGCCCGATAACCTCAGCATGGGCTATAGTCATTTCTATGCCGAAGTATTGAGAGTGAAAAGAGTGGCCGAACAACTGGCAGCATCTAAAAAGCTCTTTGTCATCTTCGACGAACTGTTCCGCGGTACAAACGTAAAAGATGCCTACGAAGCTACAGTGGCATTGTCTGCCGCCTTTGCACGTAAAACCGACAGCATTTTCCTGATCTCTACACATATCATTGAAGCGGGAGAGGAACTGAAGCAGCGTTGTAACAATATTTACTTTACCTACCTGCCTACCCGTATGGAAGGTCAGAAACCGGTTTATACCTACACGCTGGAACAGGGGATCACGGAAGACCGGCATGGTATGGTCATCGTGAACAACGAAGGAATCATCGATATTTTGAAGATCAAAAACAGCAGCCGTTAACATGTCATTTGTAACAGATAAACAAACGCTTGACGACCTGAACCTGACAGGTAAATACCGGAATAACTCGGTCTTTAACCTGTTCAATCAAACGAAAACAGCAGGAGGGGAGCAGTTGCTGGAACAAATGTTCCGGCTGCCACTAACCGATGCCGCAGCGATCAACCATCGCAGTCATATTTTCCGTTACTTCCAGGGGAAAGTCTTGACATTCCCTTTTGATCTCGATAACCTGGCCGCCGCAGAAAACTACCTGAGTGGCGCAGCAGCGGCAGGTAAAGCAGGCGCTGCCGTACAGGCTTTACGCAGAAAATTCCTGTTCCTGCTCGGACTGAAACAGGAACACGACCTGGTGGCAACGGGTTTGGTAGCGGCTATTAAAGTGCTGAAGCAATTGCAGTCATTTGTAAATAGTTTACTGCAGCAGGACCCCGCCGGCCCTGTAGCCCCGGCATTGAAGAAAACACAGCAGTTCTTCGAATCCGGTAAAATGAAATGGCTACAAGCTATAGATGACAATAAGCCGTTATCCCTGGGTCAGACCATCAGTTACGATCATCTGCTACGCGCTGCTGTACGAGATGAAATAGAACAGGCGCTTCAGCTGATACACCAGCTCGATGTAAATATTGCCGTGGCAGCAGTGGCAGCAGGCAGGAGTTTCTGTTATGCCAATGCATTACCGGCAAATGAGAATAGGTTGGAAATAGAACAGGGTTTTCATCCGGCTATAGAAAAAGCTATACCTAACTCCGTATCATTGGACGCTGCCAGCAATATGATCTTTTTAACCGGTGCCAATATGGCCGGTAAATCAACCTTCATGAAATCATTTGGTATTGCCGTTTACCTGGCTCATATGGGATTCCCCGTTCCGGCAAAATCAATGATGTTTTCTGTGAAGGAGGGCTTATACACTTCCATCAATGTGCCCGATAACCTCAACATGGGGTATAGCCATTTCTACGCCGAAGTATTACGTGTAAAAAACATTGCAGAAGCAGTGAGCGCCCCAAAGAACCTCGTGGTCATCTTCGATGAATTGTTCAAAGGTACCAATGTGAAAGACGCTTACGATGCTACATTGGCCGTATCCAAAGCCTTCGGCGACCACCGCAACTGTTTCTTCATCATTTCTACACACATCGTGGAAGTGGGAGAGGAGCTCAAACAACAAACTAATAATACACAATACTGGTTGATGCCTACCGAAATGCAGGGCAGCAGGCCGGTATATACTTATAAAGCACAGCAGGGGATCAGCAGCGACCGACATGGTATGATGATCATCCGCAATGAAAAGATCCTCGAGATACTGGAATAGAAATAAATAGAAACATGCCGGAACGAGTACTTATAAATGTTTTTTTAAAAAGAAGATAACGATTATGTTCAGATCAAAAGTCGGCGCGCTGATTGGCGCATTAGCGCTTGCTGTGCTGGTGACAGCTTCCGCAGACGCGCAGAAGAAAAAGAAGACGCCACGTAATAGTAAAAAAGTAACGGTAGATACTACTGCCAGAAAATCTGCCGATTCAGCCCGCAAAAGCTCTTTGTCGCCTACCGCCATGAAGCCTTACAAAGAGGTTGTCACGGCCGACATGAAATCCGCTAAAGGTTATTTCACCGTTCATCGCAAAGACGATAAGTTCTTTTTCGAAATCCCCAAAAATATCTTCGGTAGAGATATCCTCATTGTAAGCCGTATCTCTAAAGCCTCTGCCGATATGCGTAATGGTTCTTCCGGTTATGCCGGCGACCAGATAGGTGAAACCGTTTATCGCTTCGAGAAAGGACCCGCCAATAAATTATTCCTTCGCAGGATATCTTTCTCTGAATACGCAGGTGACAGCACCACCGCTATGTTTGCCAGCGTTACCAAAAACAACGTTCAGGCAATAGCAATGTCTTTCCCCATCGCAGCAATAAGCCCCGATTCTTCGGCTGTAGTAATTGATGCCACAGACTTCCTGAACAGCGATAACGATATCCTCTACTTCGAGAATAAAAAACTCAAAGACAGGGCAGGTATGGGCGGTCAGCAAAACGACCGCAGTTATATCGATTATGTACATGCTTTCTCCGGCAATATAGAAGTACATGCGGTAAAGACATACAGTGCGGGTATGAACCCTACTGCTTCCAGCTATACTGTTGAGCTCAACTCTTCACTGGTATTGTTACCGGCGGTGCCTATGAAACCGCGGATCCAGGATTCCAGGGTAGGATACTTTGCTGTGGGCTTCAAAGATTTTGATGCAGATCCGCAGGGAGTACAGCCTACCATTTATGTGAAGCGCTGGAGGCTGGAACCTAAGCCCGAGGACATGGAGAAATACAAGCGTGGTGAATTGGTAGCGCCAAAGAAGCCTATCGTTTTCTATATCGATCCTGTAACGCCGAAGAAATGGGTTCCTTATCTTATGCAGGGTGTGAACGACTGGCAGAAAGCTTTTGAAAAGGCAGGTTTTAAGAATGCCATTTATGCCCGTGAAGCTCCAACCCGTGAAGAGGACAGTACCTGGAGCATTGATGATGCCAGTCATTCTGCAATCATCTACCGTCCTTCTGCCATCGCCAATGCTATGGGCCCCAGCGTAGCTGACCCGCGCAGTGGTGAGATTATAGAGAGCCATATTTTCTGGTATCACAATGTAATGTCTGTATTACATGACTGGTATATGATGCAGTGCGCTGCTGTTGATCCGCGTGCGCGGAAACTTGAGTTTGATGATACTTTGATGGGCAGTCTTATCCGTTTTGTATCTTCTCACGAAGTAGGGCATACCCTTGGCCTGCTTCATAACTTTGGTTCGAGCTCTACAGTGCCTGTTGAGAAACTTCGTGATAAAGCATGGGTAGAGGCACATGGTCATACGCCTTCGATCATGGACTATGCGCGTTTCAACTATGTAGCACAGCCTGAGGACCATATTAGTGAAGCCGGTTTATTTCCGCGTATCAATGATTACGACAAATGGGCGATCCAGTGGGGATATAGCCTGTATCCACAATACAAGACTCCCCAGGAAGAGAAAAGAGCACTGGCTAAAATTGTTACCGATAGTCTGAAAGCCAATCATCGCCTCTGGTTTGGTTCAGAAATGGAACCGGTTGATCCGCGTGCCCAAAACGAAGACCTTGGCGACGATGCTGTGCTTGCCGGTACTTACGGCATCAAAAACCTGAAAAGGATATTACCTCAGCTGGCTTCCTGGACAACAGTTGCAGATGGTGATTACGATAAGCTATTTCAGCATTATGCAGGTCTTTACAGCCAGTTCTCCCGCTACATTGGCCATGCGTTGAAATATGTTGGCGGTATGTACAGAACTGAAAAAGTAGGTGGTCAGCCTGGTCCTGTATTTGAGCTGGTGCCTTATACTGTTCAGAAGAAGGCGCTTGGTTTTATCAACGACCAGTTGTTTACAACGCCATTATGGTTGAAGAACGATGATATACTTTCGAAAGTAGAGCAAATGCGTATGCCAGTGATGTTTGGCGTAGAGCTGAACAAGTTGCAACAGGATGCTATCGATAACATCATTACCAGGAACAGGCTTAGCCGCATGTGGTGGAATGAGCAGGCAAATCCCGGCAAGAAAGTGTATACTGTTGCCGATTTGTTCAACGACATGAACAAAGGCATCTTTGCTGAATTATATGCGGGTAAAAGCGTTGACAGTTATCGCCGTAACCTGCAAAAGATCTATGTAGGCCGTCTTATCCAGCAGGTTTTTGTGGCTGGTGATCCTTTAAGTACTATACAGATGGGCGGCTATCATATTTCTCAAACAGATATCATGTATGTCATGAAAGATGTGATGCGTCAGCAGCAGCAGTTATGCAGGAAAGTGCTTCAAAGCGGTTCTGTTGACAAGCTAACCCGTATGCATCTGCAGGATATTATTTCCCGTATCGATGCTGGTTTTAAGATGGAGCAGCAGACGGTGAAATAGATTTTCTTTTGCGGACAATTGTTCCGGATTGCATGAGAGCGGCTGTACCTGTTAAGGTGCGGCCGCTTTGCTTTTGGTGGTTGGTCGTGAACCTTTTACGTGGGGAGCTGCGGACGTTATCAATGCCGGGGGATACAGGGCAACCTATTTGCATGCCCCCAGGGCTGCTGATAATGGAGATTATACACTTTTAATTCAATTTGCCAGAAGTTAGTTTTTGTTAGCAGTGACAAAGAAAAGCGGCTATATCGTAATGGAACAGCCGCTTTTCTTTTAGCAATAAATGTAAAGGATATTTATTCAATAATAATGCGCTGAGAGCCTTTGCCACTTGCTCCTTCTACATGAATGACATATTGTCCCTTGGGCAGGTCTGCCACACTAAAATTATATTCTTTTTCACCGGCTTTAGCCTTCCATGATTTCACCAGCGTAGTGGTGTTCATGTTATATAATTTGAAACTGATCTCTGAAGTAGCCGGCCTGGCAGTAGCGATGTTGTCCGCAGGCATTATAACACGAAGATTGCTGCTGACAGGGTTGGGGGATATGCTGAACGAAGTAGGACAAACGCCTCCCTGAATCCTTATTTTGGAGGTATAAATGCCACAGGCATTAGCTGCCTGTATATTAAATATGAACCCGTTTTTGGGAAGTGAAACAGGGCTGCCAGAAGTTATATATGTTCCGTCTTCTGCCCTATACCAGTCCAGGTATTCGAAGAAAGATGGGTTTTTAACCGATACAAGCACAGTATAGCTGTTACAGTCCCATGTATACGGATTCAGATAAATACTGGGCTTGCCAAATTGCAGGGGTCTTGTGGTTAGCGCAGTGGAAGTATTATTATCAAAATTGGCTTGTACCGATAATTCGCTGTGTCCTTTTGAGGTGGCATTGTATGCCAGATCGCAATAGGGTTCTGTTGTTGTAATGGTCGTAAGTCCGTTAGTGAAAGGTAAAAGGGCATTCTGAGATATAAATGTATAGCTGCTGGCTCCGCATACGGGAGTGGCGTTGTATCTTGTTTGTCCTGCCGAGCAAATTGTAATTTGAAAATCGGTAAATGCAGGTGCTGCAGGCATTGGGCGTGAAATACTTTTTGTTACCTGCATGCTATAACCACAATCCAGGGTTACGATTGCTGTGAGGTTTCCGCCTGTATATTTGTCTGGTATTACAACAATATTTTTATTGTTGTTTGTGCTGCTTTGTATGCTCCATCCGGCGGGGAGCTGCCACGAAACCGTATAAGGTACTCTTGGTGCTTCTGTTTTTATGCCTGCTACCACTTCGTTGAATTCCCGTGTATTAAGGTTTATGGGAGTAGTACAGCCATAAAACGCCTGGTTCTGAATATCTATACCTACTCCTACGCTATTACAGTTTACAGTGATCTCATTTGTTTTTCTTGTAACCGTAGCGCCACTGCTATTGGTGGTTATATAATTACAATAAACTGTATTTGCCCGACCTTCGTTTTGCATAGGCCAGGAAAAAGCAGTTTGATTAGCATTATAATTTGTTTCAACACGTGTATTGTTGTAATACCATTCTCTTTTTAAGAATGTTTCATTAGAAATAGGAACAAAAGGGCATTCAAAAAGTACTCTGTCGCAGGCCGACCAGTCACCCATGTGATAGGTGGTTGTTACCGGCTCATTGTTGCGATTTATGCCATACAAGGTTGGCGTTTGGGCCAGAACCATACTAACATGAAGGGATAGAATAAAGGTGTAAATGATCCTTTTCATTTTTATAGGTGTTTAATGGTGAAATGTTCATAGCTGAAGGAGGCAAACTGGAAGGCCTAAAAGGTGTTTACTCATTGATAGTGTTTTGAAAGCGGGATTTAAAAGCAAAGTATCGGTGTTTCAGTTTTGACCTGTGCAATATAATAAAAAAAGATCATTTGATTTGGGGAGTGATACTCCTTTATCAAATGATCATCAAACGGTAATGGAAGGCCTTTTGGTGGCCTTCCGTATATGGGGGCTGCTCTAATTATATATAATGTTTCCGTTGGCTCTCATGATTCTTTGAATTGCTTCGTGACGGTTTACGCCGCGTTCGGTAGCATAAGCCATTAAGAGCTGTGTGGTAATGCGTAAAAGGCATGAAAACAGGCTGCCGCGGTTTAAATCGAAGCCGGGGCAGGCTTTCCAGATCTCGACAAAGCTGTTTTTCAGTATACCTTCCGCCACCTGGCGGTCGTCTACAACACGGGTAATATAACCATATAAAGCGCCTGAATACCTACTGTATAAGTATTCAAAGCCGGCCTGGTTACGGGTCTGAAATAATTGTATCAATTGGTGGTTCTGCATTATTCCCTAATTCTGCTAAAATAATGCCCCGATCGGACATTTTTTTATTTGAACCTGTTTTTACTGTTTCTTAATAATGTTTCATATTGAAAACAAGCAGTTTTTAATAGAAATCTAATAAACTGTGGAAATTATGCCCCGCTTACTTTCGTCCCAATTGTTTCAGATTGGGAAGCATGTCTCTCTGTGGGAATGATAAAGCGTTAAATTGCATTTATGACATATCAACCTTCTAACGATCGCTACCAGCATATGCAATATCGCCGTTGCGGTAACAGCGGCCTTAAACTATCAGCCTTTTCTCTTGGTTTGTGGCATAACTTCGGTTATACCGACCTGTTTGAAAACAGCAGGGCCATTATTCATACGGCATTTGACCATGGCATTACTCATTTTGACCTGGCGAATAACTATGGGCCTCCACCGGGTGCTGCGGAGGAGCATTTTGGAAAAATCCTCAGCAATGATCTTGCTGCGTACCGTGATGAACTTATTATTTCCACCAAGGCGGGGTATACGATGTGGGAGGGGCCTTATGGCGACTGGGGATCAAAGAAATACCTGGTTGCAAGTCTCAACCAAAGTCTTGAGCGGCTGGGGCTGGAATATGTAGATATCTTTTATCATCACCGTCCTGACCCGGAAACGCCCCTTGAGGAAACGATGCAGGCACTGGATTTAATTGTGCGTCAGGGGAAAGCCTTATATGCTGGGATCTCCAATTACCGGCCGGAGCAGGCTGCCAAAGCCATTCAAATTCTGAGGGAACTAGGCACTCCCTGCGTGATACATCAGCCGAAATACTCCATGTTTGAAAGGTGGGTGGAGGATGGATTGCTGGACCTGCTTGGTAAGGAAGGCGTGGGATGCATTCCGTTTTCTCCGCTGGCACAGGGGCTGCTGACCGATAAATATCTTGATGGAATACCTACGGATTCAAGAGTTGCGCGCAGTGGTGTTTTTTTGAAGGAAAGCCATATTACCCCGGAAAAAGTAGCGAAAGTACGGCAGCTGAACGAGCTGGCGCAACGAAGAGGGCAGCGTCTGTCGCATATGGCGCTGGCATGGATCTTAAGAGACAGCCGGGTGACCTCTGTGTTAATCGGAGCCAGCAAACCTGCGCAGGTAACCGATTCCATAGCTGCTTTACAGCATACCTCCTTTACAGACGAAGAATTAGCGGCGATCAACCGCATCCTGGCCGGGTAGTTTACCCGGCTTCGTTTTCTTTTTTGTTTTGCCCAGGAAGGGCTGGAAATAAGAAGGCATTAACTGGCGTGCTTTAACAGTGCGTCTGTTAGTTAAAGGCTGCTGGAATTCGGTATAGTAGATACGTAGTAATAGCAGGAACCATGATATAAGCAGGGGGCCGAATATAAGTCCTGTAATACCGAAATATTTAAGTCCCATGATCACCCCAAGTACAGTGATGATGGGGTGAACATCGGCCATCCATCGTGCCAGCAGGAAGCGTACGACGTTGTCGGAAATACCAATCACGAGCACACCGTAGGCTACTACGAAGGCGCATTGCCAGTTATGGCCTGTTGCCAGGAGGTAGACCCCTATAGGAAACCATATAGCGGCGGCGCCCACGATAGGTATAATGGAGGCTGCGCCGGTAACCACACCCCAGAAACCCGGTTCCGGAACGCCTGTGATAATATAACAGAAGTAACCGAGGAAGCCCTGCACCACACATATCAGCGGTATACCTACTGAATTGCTGAAAGTTTGCGACACCAGTTCCTTTCCGAATAATTCGATTTTTGATCGTGGAAATGGCAGGTAAAAAATGATGGCGGCTTCCATGCGGTTGATGTTCTGCATCATAAAATAGAGCAGGAAATACATCATGAGGATCATTGAAAACATATTGATGCCCTGTCCTACGGCTGCTGTAAGGATACCGGTGGCGGAAGCCTGCATTTTTTCGAGCCGCTGGTCGGTGAACAGGCTTACATGAAAACGGCTTTGAATACTATTATCAAATCTTTTAAAAGCGTCGAGCAGGGGTTGAGGATTTTCGACCACACCGCTTACCTTGTTATATAAAAGTGTGGTAAGCAGTCCTATGGGTAATAAAATAATAAAAAACGATATTAATATAAGCAGGAGGGAAGCCACTGGTTTTCGCCAGTGGCGGCCTTTGATAAGCTTTTCCAGCGCGGGTTTGCTTAATACATAAATAATAACAGCCCCCAGGAAAGCTGAAAAGAACTGGATGAGGCTAGCAAACAGAAAAGCGCCAAAAATCAATATGATAGCCAGCAGGAAGTAGCGGTTAACTTTCATCGTCGGGTTGTTTTCCATGGTCCATTTTTCAACTGTGGTACAATGCTTGTACCAGTTTGGGAAAACATCTATTAATCACCTGTAAATCTAAGCACTATGACAAGCAATCAAAAATTACTTGCCGGCGTTATTATCGGAGCTGCAGCCGGCGTTCTGGCAACCCTTTTCCTGAAAAGTGAAAAAGGTCAGGAGTTGCTGGCCGATGCAAAAGACTTTGCTGACGACACGGCAGATAGCATTAAATCGAAAGTTGATAGCCTTGATGCTGAAGTAAAAGAACTGGTAAAGAAGGGAAAGAAATTTGTTCAGGACATGGGCGGACAGGTTAACGAAGCTATCTAAAAAATCACCATATGGAAAAAACACAAGAGACGTTCTTCAAGGACTCCGGCGACAGGATCGAGGCTTATGTAAAAGACCGGCTATTATTAATGAAACTACAAGGCGCCAGAAAATTATCGAAACTGGCAGCTATGATGTTTGCCGTGTTGGTTGTGGCGGTTCTTGTGTTTTTCATTATGTTGTTCCTGAGTGTGATGCTCGGCTATTATTTTGCAGAACTCACCGGCAGTCTTTACCTGGGATTTGGTATTTTGTCTGCTATTTATATCATCCTTGTTATAGTACTTATTAAACTCAGGTCGACCGTACTGGAAAAAATGGTTGCCAATACTGTGATCAGTATTTTATTTGATCCTAAGGATGATGAAGACGATAACGACGATGAAAGCGCTAACCTTTTAAATACAGGCAAATGATCAACCAACCACCACCTTCCCGTATCCGTACGCTGAATGAACTGGAGCGTGAAATAAAACTGGTAAAGCTGCGGCTTAAGGTGCATGAAGCCGACATGAAAGACAGATGGAAGCGTTTACCTGAAGAATCCATCAAAGCTACACTCGGTGCTGTGATCCCTTTTTTCCTTCGCCAGAAAGTTGCTTCCAATACCTGGTCGTTTATAAAAGTCATCTCCAATATGTTCTTCAGCAGTTCTAAAACTGCTACTGTAGCAGGTGGCGGATGGAAAGATATTCTGCTGGGCAATGCAAAAAAATGGGGCATTCTTGCAGGCGTTCAGGGGGTTCTGAAGATGATCAAAAACCGTAAAAAAGAAAATTAAACCGTATGAGGAGCATATTATACCTGATAGCCGTGATCCTTATCATTGGCTGGCTGCTGGGGTTTTTCGTGTACTCGGCAGGTAAACTGATACACATTTTACTTGTATTAGCCATCATTTCTCTTCTGTTACAATTGATACGCGGGCGTGAATGAAAAAAATCGTTCTTAAACTCTTAAAGATCTTAGCCTGGCTGGTAGGGAGTATTGTTATACTTCTGATACTGGTATTGATTTTAATCCAGGTGCCTGCTGTTCAGCAATTCGCCAAAAAGAAAATTGTGGTCTTCCTGGAAAAGAAGCTTCAGACGAAGGTTGCTATTGGAAGGCTGGACATCAATTTTCCGAAACGCATTGTGCTCGAAAATATTTATTTCGAAGACCAGCGTAAAGATACCCTGCTCTACGGCGATACTATCCGCGTAGATATTGCTTTATTAAAATTATTGAAGAACGAAGTAGAGCTAAACCATCTTGAGTTAAACGGTATCAGGGCCAACATTTATCGTTTGAGTCCCGATACCGTTTTTAATTTCGACTACATAGTCAAAGCTTTCGGTTCGGAGCAAAAAACGGAAAAGGTGTCGACTGATACCTCTTCCATGAAATTCAGCATTGGCGATATTGTTCTTAAGAATATAGGCGGCCGTTTTCATGATGATGTATCGGGTAACGACGCCCGTTTTCATCTTGCTTCGTTTCAAACCAGGATAAAAGAATTTGATCCGGCGCATATGGTGTTTTCGATTCCGGATATACAACTCCATGGCATTAACGCCAGTGTGAGGCAATACAAGCCACTCGTTATTTTAAATCCGCTGCCCGTAGTTTCGCCCGACACGGCGGCATCTTCTCCCATTTTTCTTACGCTGGGCAAAATAGATCTCAGTAAAATCGTCTTTGATTACGACAACGAGGTAAATGCATTATCGGCAGATCTCAATCTCGGCAACCTGGCGCTGGTTTCTGAGCGCATTGACCTTCAGAAGATGTGGATGCGTTTGCGGCAGTTTGAGCTCAATAATACCACGGCTTCGGTTCATATGGGTAAAGCAGCTCCTGTGATCAAAGGCAAACAAGCGCTTCAGCAACCGGGCGAAAAAGATACTGCGCAGGCGCTTCCCTGGCGTGTAGAGCTTGAGGAGCTTAGTCTTGCCAACAACAATATAAAATTCGATGACGATAATAGTGCTGCTATCAAAAAGGGGATGGACTATAGTCACCTTGCCATAGACCAGCTGAATATCAGTGCTAACCAGCTTTTGCTTTCATCCGATGCCTACCAGGGTAATATCCGCCAGGTATCGCTGCGGGAGAAAAGCGGTTTTGTTTTAAAGGAGCTTAAAGCGGCTTTTGCCTATAATGATAAAAAGGCCGAGATTAAAAATCTTGTGCTGAAGACAGAAGCTTCTGAAATCAACAATAACCTGCTGGCTACTTATGACAGCATTACCCAGTTCTCGAAACAGCCGGGTGAGGTGGAGATAAAACTGGACCTTCCCAATACACATATTGCAGTATCGGATGTAGTAACCCTGGTGCCTGCACTGGAACCACAGCTGCGCAGTTATAATGGCAGTGCGTTGAACCTGGATGCTGCCGCCGGCGGCCGACTGAACAACATTACCATTGCAAAGCTTAATGCGAGCGGTCTTGGTAAAACCGTTCTCCAGGCATCGGGAAATATCAAAGGGCTTCCTGATGCTGAGAAAGCCTTTTATGATCTTCGTTTGCAGCGTTTTGCTACTACTGCCCGTGACATTAATGCAGTTGCGCCACGTAATACCCTGCCTTCGAACATCCGGATTCCTGAAGCTATTGAGCTGAAAGGCGCCTTCAAGGGTACGATGAGCAACTTTAATGCAGCCCTCAATGGGAAGACCACCCGGGGCGGTATGAATGTTATGGCGGTGCTTAAAGGAAAGGGTAAGGCTTACGATATAAAGGCAGCTCTCGATAAAGTTGACCTTGGTTATATTCTGAAGCAGGAGAAGAATGTAGGCAGGATAAGCATTACGGCCGATGCTGCCGGTTCGGGGTTTGATTATAAGACCATGTCGGCAAATGCGAATGTGAAACTTGCAGAAGGCAATGTAAAGGGATATACCTACCGCAATCTTATACTTAATGCACAGGCGGAAAGAGGGTCCATGACCCTCAAGTCGTTTATGGAAGATCCTAATCTTTCGTTCCGCCTTGATGCTACCGCTGATGTGAAACCACAATATCCTGCGGTGCAACTGATGCTGCAGCTGGATACATTAGACCTTCACGCGCTTAAGCTCATGAAAGATACGTTGCAGGCGCATGGTATCATCAATGCTGATTTTGCAAGTACCCATCCTGATAGCCTTATTGGCAAGCTGGACATTTATGATCTTGCTGCAACGCATAATAAGCAACGTTATAAGTCGGACACCCTTTCTTTAAAAGCTGAGCAGCAGAATGGCACAGGCACCCTGGCGCTGAATTCTGAAATGGCCGACGTAAAACTCGAAGGCCGTTATAAGCTTACAGAAATGGCAACTGCCTTACAGCATACGATCAATAACTACTATAAGCTTCCATCTTATAAGGATACTGCATTTACGCCCCAGCAGTGGAGCCTTGACGTGCTGCTGCGGCCATCGCCATTAGTATTGCAGTTTGTTCCTGCGCTGAAAGGAACCGATACCGTTGGTGCGCGTATGACGTTTAACAGCGAGGCGAATGACCTGCAGCTGGCTCTGAATGCGCCCACAGTTAAATATGGTACCCAGGCTGTTACTGGTTTGAAACTGGCGGCCAATACCGAAGCGGAACAACTGAGGTATAGTGTAGGCGCCAAAAATGTGAATCTTGGATCTATGCAGCTGTACTCTCCATCGGTAAACGGTAAGCTGGCTGATAATAAACTGGCGGCTACGGTATTACTCAAAGATGTGCAGCAAAAAGATTTTTACCGCATAGGGGCTGTAGTGGAGCAGCTGCCGGACGGTATCAAGGCGAACCTGATGCCTGACAGCCTGCTGCTCAATTACCAGAAATGGGATGTTACGGCCGATAACTTTGTGCAATACGATTCTTCCGGCGTTATGGTCAACAACCTGCGCATTAGCAGGAACAACCAGTCGCTGTATGTGAACAGCACACAGCAAACGCCCAATGCACCTATTGAAGCGACTTTTGAAAACTTCCGTATTAAAACACTTACCGACTTTGTAAAAACAGATTCACTGGCCCTGGATGGCACTATCAATGGTAAGGCAGTGGCCCGTGATGTGACGACAAACCCGGTTTTCACTTCCGATATAGCCATACAGAACTTTACTTATAACAGGGATACGGTAGGCAATATCATTGTTAAGGTAGACAACGAAACCGCAAATGCTTTTAATGCGAATGTAAAAATTGAAGGAAACGGAAACGATGTGCAGTTGCAGGGTAAATACTTTACGGGTGAGAGCCGTATGGATCTGAAGCTGGATGTCAACAACCTGAACCTTGCTTCTATACGTCCGCTTACAGCCGGGCAATTGCTCGATGCCAAGGGCAGCCTGGTGGGTAATGCTACGGTATCGGGCACTATCGATCAACCTTCTGTCAATGGTGAATTGCGTTTCAGGCAGGCTGAGCTTACACCTGCTATCACCGGCGAACCGATACGTCTTAATAACGAAGTGATCTCACTTTCTAACCAGGGCATCAGGTTCAACAACTTTACTATCATAGATTCCGCGAATAACAAGGCCACTATTAACGGGGACATTCTCACGCAGAATTTCAAGGATTATAAGTTCCAGGTTGATTTGCGTGCCAATGATTTCAGGGTTGTAAATGCACCGCAGGCGCCGGACCGCCTGTTCTATGGCAAGCTGAACATCGATACCGATGTTGAACTGCGTGGCGATATGAATGCTCCTGTAGTAAACGGAAGCGTACGCGTTAACAAGGAAACAAACTTTTCGCTGGTATTGCCAACAGCAGATCCTGAAGTAGAAGACAGGCTGGGAGTGGTAAACTTCATAGATAAAGACCATCCGACCGACACCCTAGTAACTGCGTCGGCACTTGATTCATTATCGGATCAAACGCCTTTCCGCGGCATGGACGTGAACATGAATATTGAAACAGACAGCGCTGCGGTGTTTACAATGGTGGTGGATGAAAGGAACGGTGACGCCTTAACAGTACAAGGCCGCGCCGATTTAGCCGCCAGTATCGATCAGAGCGGTAAGATAAGTCTTACCGGTAATTATGAACTGGAGCGTGGTGCTTACCAGCTTTCGTTGAGCGTATTGAAACGTAAGTTTGAGATAGAGAAGGGGAGCACTATTACGTGGACCGGCGATCCTACTTCAGCCCAGGTTAATATCACGGCTGTTTATATTTCGAACACACCTTCTATTGACCTGGTTGCGCCGCAGCTGGTAGGCCGTGAGCCTGTAGAGGTGAACCGGTTTAAAGAGAAGCTGCCTTTCCGTATTCTGCTCATGATGAAAGGCGAGCTGTTGAAACCGGAGATCTCTTTCGATATACAGTTGCCACAGGAGGAGCTTTCGCAATGGCCTGAAGTGGAATCGAGGCTGCAGCAGGTGCGTAATGACGCTTCCGAGTTAAACAAGCAGGTGTTTGCTGTATTGCTGCTGAACCGCTTTGTACAGGAAGATCCGCTGAAGAGCGATGCAGCGGGGACCAATATTGGGCTCATGGCAAAACAAAGTGCCGGCAAGATCCTTTCCGACCAGCTGAACCAGATCACGAACAATCTTGTGAAGGGAGTAGAGCTTAATTTCGATCTCAACTCCGAACAAGATTTCACCACCGGGACGCAGCAGGAACGTACGGAGTTGAATGTTGGCGTTTCGAAGAAACTGCTTAACGACCGCCTGCGTGTAAATGTTGGCAGCAACTTTGAGCTGGAGAATACCGATCCCAATACCAACAGGGAGACCACGAATATTGCCGGCGACGTTTCGGTAGACTACCAGCTGAGTAAAGACGGCAGGTACATGCTCCGTGCTTACCGTACCAATAAGTATGAGGCTGTAGTGGAAGGCCAGGTAATAGAAACCGGTTTGAGCTTTATACTTACCTACGACTATAACCGGTTCAAGGAGTTATTCAAAGGCAAGCGCACGCGCGATGGCCGTCGCAGGGCTCCACGCAAGAACACAGCGCCGCGTAACGAAGGCAACAATAATAACAACCAGGCGCCGGCTAATAAACAGGCTGCCGATAGTACTTCCGGTAATAAACCTTCGGCTACGCCTGCCGACAGTACTTCCGGTAACAATAAGCCTTCTGCCGTGAACTTCGCTCCAATAACGGATAAGCCTGTTGCGGAGGATAAGGCAGCTTTCATGAATGATGCAGCCAAGAACGATACACCCGCATTAAATAACGAACCCGCTGCTATAAGTGCAGCCCCAACAAACGTTAAGGATGAAAAGAACAGGTAGACTTATATATACTATACTGGTGTTAGCCTGCCTGGCTGCATGTAACAATACCAAATACCTGACTGGTAACCAGCAGCTTTATAATGGCGCTAACGTATCTGTTGAATCGGAAGAAAAGGTAAAGAACAAAAAGGAGCTTGAGAGTGAGCTGGAAAGCCTGCTTCGTCCCAAGCCCAATGCCAAGATACTTGGGCTGAAAGTAAAGCTCTGGTTCTATAATATTGCCGGCACCCCTACCGGTAAAGGCTTGCGTTATTTTATCAAGAACAAGCTTGGGGAGCCCCCGGTTCTTGTATCTTATAATGCCATAGAAAAGAACAGGGCGGTATTGCAGAACCGTCTTGAAAACCGGGGTTATTTTCATGATACGGTATCTTTTGATACTTCGGTGAAAAACAAAAAAGTATTTGTTACTTATAAGGCACAGGTTGGGCCGCAGTATACGATCCGCAACATCACCTTTCCCAAAGACTCTACAGCGCTGGGCAGGGCCATAGATAGCGCTACCCGCCGCTCGAGATTACGGAAGGGAACAGCCTACGACCTGGACCGTATCAAAGAGGAGCGTGTGCGTATCGACGACCGTTTGAAGAAAAAAGGTTTTTATTTCTTCAATGATGAATTTCTTATTGCCAATGTGGACTCTACTGTTGGCGAGCACCAGGTAGATATGGATATAAAGCTGAAGAAGGAAACTCCTTCTAAGGCCAAAAAAGTTTATCGCATCAACGAGGTGATCGTTTATGCAGATTACAGCGCCCGCGACTCTGTTTACCGAGTTCGTGATACCACCCATGCAGTAGGAGGGTACACGATCATAGATCGCCGGAAACGTTTTAACCCGGCTATCTACGACCGCACCCTTATTTTCAAACCGGGTGATATATATAACCGCGACGATCATAACCTTTCGCTCAACAGGCTGACCACTTTGGGGGTATTTAAATATGTGAAGGCGCGTTTCCAGGAAGTTGACAGTACAAAAGATCCGAGGCTCAATGCATTTTACTATCTAACGCCTACAGAGCGAAAGTCGATCCGTTTCGAGGCTTCAGCGTTAACCAAATCGAACAATGCCAATGGTGGAGAGTTGTCGGTAAGCTGGCGTCACAGGAGCCTGTTTAAAGGCGCCGAGCTATTTAATCTGAGTGTGTTTGGCGGTGTGGAGCAGCAGCTTTCGGGCCAGGGGAATATAGGTACCCGCAGACTTGGCGCCAACGCAAGCATCACTGTTCCGAGGATTGTGGGGCCCATACAGTTCAATACCAACAGTGGTTTTGTGCCTAAAACGAGAGCGGAGCTTGGTTACGAGATCTATAGCCGCAGTGACCAATATACACTTACCTCCTCCAAGGCAAGCATAGGTTATATCTGGAAAGAATCGGCCAATAAGGAGCATACGCTGAACTTTGTATCTGTCAACTATGTGCAGCCTACCAATATCACAGATTCGTTTCAGAAAATGCTTAATAATAACCTTACGCTTGCACGCAGTATAGAAAAGCAATTCATCATTGGCTCGAACTATAACTTCAATTATAATACCCAGCTTACTCCCAACCGCAAGCTGCATAATTTCTATTTTAACGGGTTGATCGATCTTTCCGGTAATGTGCTTGGTCTTGCCACCAATGCCAGTGTGCGCAAAGGCAGGGAGAAAGAGGTTTTTGGAACGCCTTTCGCCCAGTTCACCAAACTTGAGGCTGATTTCCGGCATTATCTGCGCCTGGGGCGTTTTAGTCAGCTTGCCAGCCGTATTACCGGTGGGGTAGGATTTGCTTATGGCAACAGTACGGTTATGCCTTTTGTGAAGCAGTTTTTTGCGGGTGGTGTTAACGATATCAGGGCTTTCCGGTCGCGTTCTCTTGGTCCCGGGACTTATCATGCCGGCAATGCGTGGGATACCACTTTTCTTCCCGATCAGCCGGGAGATGTGAAACTGGAAATGAACACGGAATACCGTATGAAACTGTTCTCGGTATTACGTGGAGCGTTCTTCCTCGATGCCGGCAACGTATGGACGCGGGGTACCGATACCAGTCGTCCCGGATCCAGGTTCTCGAAAGATTTCATCAAGCAGATAGCTGTGGGGGCGGGTGTGGGGCTTAGAGTTGACATCAGCATTCTCATTCTTCGTTTCGATGTGGCGTTCCCGCTTCGTAAGCCCTGGCAGCCTGAGGGCAGTCAATGGGTGATTGACAAGCTCCGGCTGTTTGACAAGGATTGGGTGTATAACCTGGCGATAGGGTATCCGTTCTAATAAGAATACTTTCAATATACCTGTTCTATTCTGTATGGAGGGAAAGCGGCTTTAAGTCGGCTTGTAAACGGCTATTTAAAGCGTACTTTTTAGCAGATGGCGGGTTGAAAGGTGGGTGCGAAGGTTTGGGGAGAAGAGGGCCTAATATAAGATGTTTTTTTATATGTCATCCTGTAGTATTCCCTTGGATTCCTGACTTTTATCATTTGTTTTACCCCTATCTCCACCGTTGGCAGAAAAATCTCCTCCTTTTTAATTTAAAAAGGTCCCATTCCCATACCTTTGCGGCCAAATCGGAAAACGATTGCTTTCCGAAAAGAAGCTAAATTTTCTAAACCTACATAGTATATGGCTAATACAGGTAAAATTAAACAGGTTATCGGTGCCGTGGTAGACGTTCAGTTCGATGGCACTCTTCCCGACATTTATAACGCATTGGAACTCACACGTGAAAACGGTGACAAGCTGGTTCTTGAAGTACAGCAGCACCTTGGTGAGGATAGTGTTCGCGCTATCGCGATGGATGGTACCGAAGGCCTTATCCGCGGAACGGCTGTTGCCGATACCGGTAAAGCTATTACCATGCCTGTTGGTGAAGGTATCAACGGACGCCTGTTTAATGTAACCGGTGACGCTATCGATGGTCTTCCCCAGGTTGCTAAAACCGGTGGTCGCGCTATCCACGCTTTACCTCCCAAATTTGAGGACCTCAGTACAGCTACTGAAGTGCTTTATACTGGTATTAAAGTAATCGATCTTATCGAGCCTTATGCTAAAGGTGGTAAAATTGGTTTGTTTGGTGGTGCCGGTGTAGGTAAAACCGTATTGATCCAGGAGCTTATCAACAATATCGCGAAAGGCCACGGTGGTCTCTCTGTATTTGCCGGTGTGGGTGAAAGAACCCGTGAAGGTAATGACCTGCTTCGTGAGATGATCGAGGCTGGTATCATGAAATACGGTGACAAATTCAAGCATTCTATGGAAGAAGGTGGCTGGGATCTCAGTTCCGTTGACATGGAAGGTTTGAAAGATTCTAAAGCAACTTTCGTATTTGGTCAGATGAACGAGCCTCCGGGAGCGCGTGCAAGGGTGGCATTGAGCGGTCTTACCATTGCTGAATACTTCCGTGATGGGGATGGTACCGGTAAAGGACGTGATATCCTGTTCTTCGTTGATAATATCTTCCGTTTCACCCAGGCAGGTTCTGAAGTATCGGCCCTGTTGGGTCGTATGCCTTCTGCGGTGGGTTACCAGCCTACGCTGGCTACTGAAATGGGTTTGATGCAGGAAAGGATCACTTCTACCAAAAACGGTTCTATCACTTCGGTACAGGCGGTTTACGTACCTGCGGATGACTTGACTGACCCGGCTCCTGCAACTACCTTTGCTCACCTTGATGCTACTACGGTATTAAGCCGTAAGATCGCTGACTTAGGTATTTATCCTGCGGTTGACCCTCTTGACTCTACTTCCCGTATCCTTACTCCTGCTATCGTTGGTGAAAAGCACTACGATTGCGCTAACCGCGTGAAGCTTATCCTTCAGCGTTATAAGGAGTTACAGGATATCATCGCCATCCTTGGTATGGATGAACTGAGCGAAGAAGATAAACAAACAGTTGCCCGTGCCCGTAAGGTACAGCGTTTCCTTAGCCAGCCTTTCCACGTGGCTGAGCAGTTCACTGGTTTGAAAGGTGTATTTGTTAGCATCGATGATACTATCCGCGCATTCAATGCCATCATGGACGGTGAAGTTGATGAGTACCCCGAAGCAGCATTTAACCTGGTAGGTACACTCGAAGACGCAGTAGAGAAAGGTAAAAAACTGCTGGCTCAGGCTCAAGGTTAATTTGTTAATAACACTGCCCAGGCAGAACTTAACTGATACAAATGACTTTAGAAATATTAACGCCCGAGAAAAAACTCTATCATGGCGAAGTGTACGGTGTACAACTGCCGGGTATTGAAGGGCTTTTCGAAATACTTGATAAGCATGCTCCGCTGGTAGCCGCTCTCGGTAAGGGTAAAGTGAAAGTGCTGAAAGATAAAAACAGTACTGAATTTTTCTCTATCAACGGAGGCTTTGTAGAGATGCTGAACAACAAAGCTACCGTGCTTGTAGAAGGCGCTGTTGCTCTGGACTAAGATTCGGACGATCTGATTTAAAGAGACTGTATCAAACGTTTTTGATACAGTCTCTTTTTTATTCCGGGTACCTGACCGAAATGTGTAATGGGTGCCCTATATATTGTGTTACAAAAAGCTTTTGGGGTGATTTTAACACCAACTGTCAACGGATCCTTAAAACCGGCGGTTGTATGTAACTTCTGGCTTCGTTTTCGTTCTAATTATATTATTAAACAGAACGAGTTATGCGAAGATTCATTGCCCTATTGAGTGTTGTGACCGGGTTGTCGGCAGTGGCGACAAGCTGTGTCAAAGATCCTGTGGATCATTTATCTCCTGAAGAGTCACGTATTTATATCACCAACTTCGACTCTACCGCCAATTTTTCCACCTTTAAAACTTATAGTATATCCGATTCGGTTGCAGTAATAGCCGATAATGGTTCAGCTAAATCTGCGTCGGAAACTGATAAGGCTTATATCGCGGCCGTTAAAAAATACATGGCGGAAAGAGGGTATACATTGGTAACAAGAGAGGCGGTGCCCGACCTGGGTGTGAACGTAAACCGTATTTATAATACGCGGACAGGTGTAATAAGTTATCCTGATTACTGGGGTTATTATGGCGGGTACTGGGATCCTTATTACTGGGGATACGGCGGCTATAATTACTATGTGCCTTATAGCTATGCCACGTACCAGATAACAGAAGGAGCGCTTTCTGTTGATATACTTGATCTGAAAAATGCCGCATCACATAATTCTATCAACGTTATATGGACAGGGTTGGTACGTGGTTCAGGCATCTTCAACACAAGTGTTGCAGATAGCCAGGTAAAAGCCTTGTTTGATCAGTCTTCTTATTTGAAAGCCAATTAAAACATGAAAAAGATGAAGCGGAATATATTAATGCTGATGGCCGGAATACTGGCTGTAGCAATAACAGGAGGGGAAGTGAAGGCGCAGAGCGGAACTGTAAAACTCAACCTCTATTACAATTATGGACTTCCTACCGGGAGCTTTAAATCGGATGTTATTTCTAATGGTTCGCCCCGTGGCGGTGGCGCCGATATCCTATACAATATAGATCCCACCTGGGCTGCAGGTTTAAGTGTGGCCTTCCAGGATTTCTACCAGAAATACCCCAGGGCTGTATATAACACCGGAAAGAACGAACAGATATCGGCAGTATTGTCGAATTCTGTTCAATCAACGCCTATCCTGGCCAAAGTGGTATTTAATCCCCTGGGTCGCCAGCGCAGTGTGGTACAGCCTTATGTTTCTGCGGGTGTTGGTTTTAGTATGATCAGCGATAAGCAATACCTTGGCCAGTTTGAAAGCAGCGATGCATCCGTAGCCTTTGCCAGCCAGATAGGGGCGGGTGTGCAGGTGCCTTTTGGTAAACTAAGTAACTCAGGATTGCTGCTGGGCGCCAATTATAACCTGGTTCCTTATAGTAAGAATGATCTTTCTAATCTTAACTCCATAGATTTCCGTGTGGGTGTTTATCTGCCCCTGAGATAATGAATGAAACAATTATAAAGCAATACAAACAACCAGTCACAGAAAAAAAGCCGGAGAACAATTTCTCCGGCTTCCTTATTTATAACCGGTATTGCACCGATAAATTTCTATTCCTGTTAATTCAGTTGCGGATCGATCGGGTAATGAACCAGTTGCTCATATTCTCCACCCATTTGTTGTAAGGCGAATGGCCATATTTGCTGAGGATCTTCTTTGAAGACGAGCTCCTGGCTGCCATGGGTGATCAGCCAGCTTTTTTCCTTAAGTTCGGCATCGAGCTGTCCTTTTGACCAGCCGCTATAACCCAGGTAAAAGCGGACTTCGTTGTTATTGATCTGTTCCAGGTGTATTGCACTGATGAGTGCGTCAAAATCGCCACCCCAGTAAATGCCGTCTGTTACTTCCACGCCGCCGAGTAAGTCGGGGCGATGGTGCAGAAAATGAAGCGTATCCATTTGTACGGGGCCGCCAAAGTAAACGGGCCATTCGCATCCTTCAAGGTTATTGAGAAGACTGCCTACGGCCTGGTTATAAGGGCGGTTCAATACGAAGCCAAAGCTGCCTTCTTCCTGGTGGTCGCATATAAAAACCACCGACCTCATAAAATTGGGGTCTTTCAGAAACGGATCTGCCACTAATGCTATTCCAGGTATAAGTTCATCCATAGTGGTTAAGTTACAATATTCACTACAAAACTGAAAATTTAATGCCGATCTCTATTATTTGTTAATGGATTTAACCATTGCTTGCTAATTAAACTGATTCCTGTAGGTTTGTAGTTCGATGAAAAAGGTCTTTCCGGCTATTGCCGTATTAATAACACTGTCCCTTGCAGGGATCATCTTCTTCCAGATCTCCTGGTTACAGAACCTTTTACAGGTGCAGGAGCAGAAGGTTTTCTATAAAGTAGACAAAGCAGCAGTATCTGTTACACAGGAATTTAATAAGCAGGCCTCTTCGGGGCCGAGCATGCACCTGCGCAACCGTGGTGCAAGGGCTCCTATGGAGCTGTTCAGGTTAAAACTTGCGCAACCCAATACCATCTCGCAGCTATATAGTGCCGATGAAGTATATGAAAAGCTGCGAAGGGCATTTGATTCTGAAGACCTTCATAATCTGCGTTTCGAATTCGCGATCACATCCGATTCAGATGACTTTATAGTAGAGCTGCAATCACGTAATTTCATCGAAGAATCGCTCGATACTTTACATAACAGAAGGCGTTTCATTCCCATCATTCCCGAAAGCGGCAGTGATATGGAAGGATTGATCGCTTTTGAAAACCTGGTGATAATTATCCCCGATTTCAAATCGCAGGTGTGGGAATCGCTTACCTGGATGATCATTCTTTCCGCCATTTTTACGCTTATACTGGTGACAGCTTTTTATGTTACCCTGAAGACCCTGATAGATCAAAAGAAACTCAGTGAAATCAAGAGTGATTTCATCAACAATATGACGCATGAGTTTAAAACGCCGCTTGCAACCATTTCGCTGGCGGTGGATGCGCTCCGTAACCAGAAGGTCCAGAACAATGCTGAAAAGATGCAGTATTTCAGTGGTATCATCAAGGAGGAGAACATGCGTATGAACAAACATGTAGAAACCATACTGCAGGCAGCGCTTATGGAAAAGCAGGAATTGAAGCTGAACCTGAAGCCGCTTTCTGTTCATGAGATCATCAGGGAGGTGATGGATAATTTTGAGCTGGTGCTGCAGGAGAAAAATGCTTCTTCACAACTGTTGCTGAACGCACAGGCCGATACGGCTATGGTGGATGAAGTGCATTTCACCAATCTCATCTCCAACCTTGTTGACAACGCGGTTAAATACTCCAAGGAAGACCTGCTGATAAAAGTAACTACACATAGCACCAATAAGTTCCTCGTCATCCGTATTGAAGACAATGGTATTGGTATGAGTAAGGAAACTGTAAAAAGGATCTTCGAGAAATTCTATCGTGCGCATACCGGCAACCTTCATAATGTAAAAGGTTTTGGTTTGGGAATGAGCTATGTAAAAACGGTGATCGATGCGCACAAGGGCAGGGTTAAGGTAGAAAGTACACAAGGCAAAGGCAGCACCTTTACTGTTGAAATTCCTTTGGCGCCTGCGAATGCGTAGTGGCTTGGCAGGAGCGTTGCAATGTGGTGGCTGATGCGCAGGCATGACCAGCTGCCGTTGCCTGTTAACTTATAGCTGTTGGCTTATTTGTTACTATTCCACAACAGGCTGCCGTCGCCGTAGCTTAGGAACCTGAAATCATGCGTCATTGCATAATCATAAACCTTGCGCCAGTCCATTCCTATAATGGCCGCTACCAGCAATAGTAAAGTAGATTGTGGCTGGTGGAAATTGGTGATCAGCGCCTGAGCAATTCTCAACTGGTACCCGGGGGCTATCATGATTTGTGTACGTGCTGTTAAGACAGGCAAGTCGTGTGCCTGCATCCATAGCAGCAGCTCATTTAATGCAGTAGCAGCATCGATGTCCCGGGGGAGTTCATAAGCATCCCATTGATGCACTTCAAGATGCTGTACACTTATATTGGTAAAAGATAGTTGTTTGTCGCGGGCAGCTTTCACCTTTACGCCCATCCAGTAAAGACTTTCCAATGTACGCAATGAGGTTGTGCCCACTGTAATAACGGGGGCGGGCAACTGCTTTATTATCGTTTCAATAAACGCGGCATTCACTTCAATAAATTCGGAGTGCATATCATGTGCGTCCATTGTATCGGCTTTCACCGGTTTAAAGGTGCCGGCGCTTACGTGCAGGGTAACAAACGCGGTAGAAACCTGCTTTGCTGCGAGTTTTTCGAGTAATGCGGGGGTAAAATGCAAGCCTGCTGTAGGTGCTGCTACTGATCCGTCGTGGCGTGCATAAATCGTTTGGTAACGTTCCTGGTCTGCCGCTTCTGCTTTACGGTTCAGGTAGGGTGGCAGCGGCATAACGCCGGCGGCATGTAATACGTCTGCGAAGTTTAAGGAAGCGGCATCCCATTGGAACCGCACAATGAAGTAGTCGTTTATTTTCTCTTCTTTATGTACAGTGAGCTGGAAGGGCTGTCCGTTATTGCCGATAGTTTTAACGAGCGGTTCTTCTTTCCATTTTTTGGCACCGCCTACGAGGCATTTCCAGCGTACTTCTCCGGTGGTTGTCATGGCGGTGGTAATATCGGTAGCTTCTGCCGGTTCCAGGCAAAACAGTTCAATGACGCCGCCGGTAGCTTTCTGAAACAGCAGGCGTGCTTCTACCACCTTTGTATTATTGAAGACAAGCAGGGAGCCTGCGGGTATATGTTCATCCAGCGTCCGGTAACGGTGTTCCGTGATCTCCCCGTTGCGATAGACCAGCAGTTTGCTTTCGTCCCTTGTGGGTAACGGGTAACGGGCGATGCGGTCTTCGGGTAAATGATAAGTAAAGTCCTGGATCGTCAAATGCTTCGGGTGCGTCATAAGGCGCAAAGCTAAGCATAAACAATTTTGATACTGGTTTAAGTCGTAATTCACCTCTTATGCACATAGAGTGCAGGGTTATGCACAGGTTATTCACCTGCTTTTTGATAGTGTTTACCGAAAAGCCCTGCCATAGGGGCTTTAGCCATTGAAACCAATGTGGAAAAAATCCCCGCTCCAATATTTGGCATAAAAGTGGGAAAAAGTGTTATTTTGTGGTAATAAATGGAATTTAAGCGCTAAAATCCTGAAAATGACTGGTTTCCTCGGTGAATATGAAGCAACGCTCGATGCAAAAGGGCGGTTCCTGCTTCCGGCCGGCTTTAAAAAGCAGCTGCCGGAAGGGGAAAACAGCTTTGTCATTACCCGTGGTCTCGAGAAATGCCTCAGTTTATATCCCGTAAAAAGTTGGGAACCCATTTACAACAAGATTAGTCAGTTAAACGATTTCGATCCCAAGGTACGGCAATTCCGCCGTCAGTTTTTGGGAGGGGCAACGGAAATAGAGCTGGATAGTGCCAGCCGTTTGCTGTTACCGCCAACATTGAAAGAATATGCCGGTCTCTCTAAAGATATTATCCTCGTTGCAGCGACTGATAAGATCGAAATATGGGATGCCGCCAAGTATAAGCAGCTCTTTGAAGATTTCTCTCCCGAAGCATTCAGCAACCTGGCGCAGGAAGTGATGGCAAAGGATAATGTGAACGATAAACAATAGGTGATGAGTAGTGCCTATCATATGCCCGTGTTGTACCAGGAAACGTTGAATGGCCTGGATATTAAACCAGATGGTGTTTATGTTGACTGCACTTTTGGTGGTGGGGGGCATAGTCGCGGTATTCTTGAGCGGCTTGGTGCCGATGGCAAACTCATCGTCTTTGACCAGGATGCCGACGCGCAACAAAATGTGCCTGACGATAACCGCATCACTTTTGTGCCGCAGAATTTCAGACATCTTCAACGGTTCCTGAAATTGTACAAACACAACCAGGTTGATGGCATTCTTGCCGATCTTGGCGTGAGCAGCCACCAGTTTGATGAAGGGGATCGTGGATTTTCGATCCGCTTTGACGGGCCGCTGGATATGCGTATGGATCAGCGCCAGGAGCTTACGGCTGCCGACCTTCTGAAAACCTATTCGCAACAACAACTGCATAAGCTGTTCGAGCAATACGGTGAGGTTAGCAACTCAAAAACGCTGGCGGCGCATATTGTGCAGGCGAGGCAGAAAACGGCTTTAACCGGTATAGATTCATTTAGAGCGATGCTGCACCCGGTGGTAAAAGGCAACCCCAACAAATACCTCGCACAGGTATTTCAGGCGTTGCGGATGGAGGTTAATGATGAGATGGGCGCGCTGAAGGATATGCTGCAACAGGCAGCAGCGGTGCTGAAACCCGGTGGGCGATTGGCCATCATTACTTTTCATTCCATTGAAGACAGGATTGTAAAGAACTTTTTTAAACAGGGCAGTTTCGAAGAAGAGGAAGATCATCCTTTCCTTTCGGTGAAGAAAGAAGAAGTGTTCAGGATCATCACTAAAAAGCCGGTAACGGCAACGGATGAAGAACTAAAAAGGAATTCAAGATCGCGCAGTGCGAAATTGAGAGTAGCAGAAAGACAATGAGTGAACAACAGGCAAATACAGGAACAGGGAAGCGTTCTTTTAAACGGTTGATCGGTTATCAATGGATAGTTGATAATACCGGTTTCTTTTTATTCCTGGCTTTACTGGCAGTGCTTTATATCGCCAACGGGCATATGGCCGATAAAACCATACGCGACGCCAATCAAACGGTAAAGGAGATTAAGGAGCTGCAATTCGAATATAAGACTTTGAAGAGTGAGATCATGTCGAGAAGCAGGGAGTCGGAAATAAACAAGGCTGCAGCGCCCTTAGGGCTCAAAGCAATAGCGGAGCCTCCGGTGCGCATAGTATTGGAGCGGCCGCAACAACAATAACAGTAAGCGATTTTTTAATAACAGTCTTTGAAAAAAGGTCAGGAAACAGTGGAAGTAAAACGCGACATTCTGTGGCGCGTGTACCTGGGCTTTATAGCCGTGGCGATAGTGTGTGTACTGATCCTTGGTAAAGCATTTTATATCCAGCAGGTAGAAGGCGCTCACTGGCGTAGTATGAGTGATAGTCTTCACCAGCGGATCGAAGAAACGGAGGCTGAGCGCGGAACTATTTATAGCGAAGACGGGCAAATGCTCAGTACCAGTATGCCGCAGTTTGATATCTATATTGATTTTGCTGCAGACGGGCTTCGTGAAAAGAGTGGTGTTCGTTTCCGTAACAACCTTGATTCGCTGAGTTACTGCCTTTCGAAGTTGTTCAAGGATAAAACCCAGGATGAATATAAAAAGCTCCTGGATAACGGCTATAAAAAGAAAGACCGCTATTTCCTGTTGAAGCGTAAGATAGGATTCAGGGAATACCAGCAGCTCAGGAGTTTCCCGCTGGTGCGACTTGGAAAGAACAAAAGCGGGTTTATTGCTGAAACAAGAAGCATCAGGCTCAATCCTTACCAGATGCTGGCATTCAGAACGATAGGGCTGGCGCGGGATTCTTTTAAAGTGGGATTGGAGATGACCTATGATAGTGTGTTGAAAGGTGTTACAGGAAAAAGGCTGGTTCGATATATAGGTGGAGGTGTAAGTGTACCGGTTGACGAAGACGAATACCAGATGGAAGCGGAGAACGGAAAGGATGTGGTGACCACGCTGGATATTCATATCCAGGATATCGTGGAAAGCTCTCTGATGAAGATGATGAGTGCCAACGAAGCGCAGCATGGCTGCGCCATGGTGATGGAAGTAAGCACCGGGAAGATCAAAGCCATTGCGAACCTGGGACGCAGAAGTGATGGTACGTATTGGGAAGATCTGAACTATGCGCTCCGGACTACAGAACCTGGTTCAACAATTAAGCTTGCCACCCTGCTTTCGGCATTAAGCGAAGGCGGTGTAAAGCTGAGCGATCAGGTGGAAATAGGCACGACAGGCAGCGCGAGCGTAGGAGGAGTAAGGGAAGTGACCGATGCGGAAAGAGCGCCTAAACCTGTTATGACGGTAAAAGAATGTTTTGCTCATAGTTCCAATATCGGCATGGGCAAAATTGCCTATAAAACTTTTGCCGCCAATCCGGCGAAGTTTTTACGCTACCTGCACCAGCTGAGACTTGATACCGTTACAGGTATAGATCTGCTGGGTGAAGAAAGACCCCGGCTGCCACGCATGAAGCGAAACAACGAAGGGTTGCATGCCATGATAACAATGAGTTTTGGATATGCCATACAGGTAAGTCCATTGCAAACCCTCACCCTGTACAACGCCATAGCCAATAATGGCAGAATGATGAAACCATACCTGGTTAACAGCATTCAGAACAACGGCGTTGTGGAGAAAGAATACAACCCGGTAACACTTGTAGAAAACATCTGCACCCCACAGGTAGTAAAGGCTGCACAGGAATGTATGCGTGCCGTTACAACCGAGGGTACCGCCAAGACCCTGTTCCTGAATTCGCCCTACCCGGTAGCTGGCAAAACAGGAACTGCTCACGTTGCCGACGGTCGATACGGTTATAACGACGGTGTTTACCAGGCTTCATTTGCAGGCTACTTCCCGGCCGACAAGCCGCAGTACACCTGCATAGTGGTGATAAAAACAAAACCCAACGCTGTGGCTCACTTTGGTGGACAGCTTGCAGCGCCGGTGTTTAAAGAGATCTCTGACAGATTGTATACACTTTATGTGAAAAAAAGCAGCGACAACTTAAAGGTTGCTGTAAACACAAAGCCCGACAGCAGCGGCTTCAGGTACACAGGTATGAAGGAAGAGATGAAACAGTTGCTGGGTTCGCTGGGCGTTCGTTATGCCGATACAGGCACCGATAACAGCGATTGGGTAAATGTTTCGGGCGTGAATGATAGACCCATGCTGGCGGCCCTGCAGGTAAACAACAAGCAAATGCCTGCATTGAATGGAATGGGATTAAAAGATGCAGTATACCTGTGTGAGAATATGGGATTGAAAGTGAATATACGCGGCAAGGGAAGGGTAGCATCGCAATCATTGACAGCAGGGCAGCCTGTTGCAAAAGGACAGACAATTAGTATTGAATTAAAATAATAACTGAGGTGGCAATACTACAAGACATATTATACAAAGTGCCTTTGCTATCGGTAAATGGTAATACCAGCATACCCGTTACAGGCGTACAGATCGATTCCCGTAAGGTGGTTGATGGTAATGTGTTCGTTGCCATTCCCGGTGAACATGCCAATGGCAGCCAGTTCATAGGTAAGGCAATTGCTGCCGGCGCGGTAGCTATTGTCTGCGAATTATTTCCCGATCAAATGGAGCCGGGGATCACTTACCTGCAGGTTTCCAATGCACACGAAGCTGTAGCATATATGGCGCACCAGTTCTATGGCGAACCTTCAAAAAAAGTAAAGCTGATTGGTGTAACCGGTACCAACGGTAAAACCACTATAGCAACCTTATTATATAAGCTGTTTTCGGAACTGGGTCATACCTGTGGCCTGCTGAGCACGGTTCAGAATCATATTGGTAAAGAGGTTTTGCCTGCTACCCATACTACACCCGATGCTGTAAGTCTTAACGCCCTGCTGGCCAGGATGGTTGAAGAAGGCTGTACACACGTGTTCATGGAATGCAGCAGCCATGCTATTCACCAGCACAGGATCACAGGCCTGCATTTTACAGGGGCGCTGTTCAGTAATATCACTCATGACCACCTCGACTATCATAAAACGTTCGACGAGTATATCAGGGTAAAAAAGAGCTTCTTCGACAACCTGCCTTCCGATGCATTCGCGATCTCGAACCTCGACGAAAAGCGCGGAACGGTGATGTTGCAGAATACTGTTGCCAGGAAGTACTACTACAGTCTCAAGAATGTAGCAGACTTCAAAGGCAAAATACTTGAGAATGCACTGAGTGGCCTGGTCATGATCGTAAATGACAAGGAAGTGCACTTCAGGCTTATTGGTGAATTCAATGCCTATAACCTCATGGCCGTTTATGGCGCCGCCATTTGTGCAGGAGAAGATAATGACGAGGTATTGCGCGTTATGAGTATGCTTACCGGTGCTGAAGGCCGTTTCGATTATATCGTAAGCAACGATAAGATCATTGGCATCATTGACTACGCACATACTCCGGATGCATTGGAGAACGTGCTGGAAACCATCAAGAAACTGAGGAAAGGGCATGAACAGGTGATAACGGTGGTAGGTTGCGGAGGCGACAGGGATAAAACCAAACGCCCGGTGATGGCGCGGGTGTCGGCAGAGCTGAGCACCAAACTCATCCTTACCAGTGATAACCCGAGAACGGAAGATCCGCAGCAGATACTGAGGGATATGGAAGAGGGGCTGGATAGTGCCGGCAAAAGAAAGTCGATAACCATATCCGACCGGCGTGAAGCAATTAAAACAGCAGTGGCGCTGGCGAATAAAGAAGATATCATATTGATAGCAGGGAAAGGGCATGAGAAGTACCAGGATATCAATGGCGTGAAGCACGATTTTGACGATAAGGCAGTGCTGCTTGAAATGTTTGCATTGCTCAATAAATAATGACCATTTAACCAACTATGTTATACTATTTATTTACATGGCTGAAACAGCAATTTAACCTGAGTGGGGCTGGAGTTTTCCAGTTCATCACGTTCAGGGCGGCAATGGCAATACTGTTATCGCTGTTTATTGCAACAGTTTACGGCAAGCGGATCATCAATATGCTCAAAAGAAAGCAGATAGGTGAAACCGTTCGTGACCTGGGGCTGGCCGGAGAACAGCAGAAAAAAGGTACGCCTACCATGGGGGGGCTCATCATTCTGCTTGCGATCCTGATACCTACGCTGTTATTCGCCGACCTCAATAAGGTATACATAAGGCTGATGGTTTTGTGTACGGTTTGGCTGGGTGTGATTGGTTTCCTTGATGATTATTTCAAACTCAAAGCCCGCAAACAGGCGCAGCAACGCGGTGAAAAATATAAGAAAAGCGACAGCGACGGGTTAGCGGGTCTTACCAAGATCATTGGGCAGGTAGGTTTGGGTATTATCATCGGCGCCACGCTTTATTTCAATGATTCGGTAGTTGTAGAGCGTGAACTGGTGAATGGTACAGTTGCCACCGCCGGCATTCAACCGGGCGATAAAAAGCTGAATGAAGTGACAAGGGTGATAGATGGAGAACAGCGGCGGTTTGCAAGGGTAAAAACACCTATTACAACCATTCCCTTTGTTAAGAACCATGAATTCAATTATAGCAAGCTGGTGACCTGGATGGGTGACTGGGCAGAACAATATACCTGGGTTATTTACATCCTCATTGTCACCTTTATTGTTACGGCCGTTTCCAATGGTGCGAATATAACGGATGGACTCGATGGGCTGGCTGCCGGGGTGAGCGCCATAATAGGTGCAGCCATCGGTGTGTTCGCTTATGTGAGCGGTAACTACAAATTTGCTGAATACCTGAACGTAATGTACATCCCCAACCTCTCGGAACTATCCATTTTTATGGGAGCGTTTGTGGGGGCTTGTATCGGCTTCCTCTGGTATAATGCGTATCCGGCCCAGGTATTTATGGGCGACACAGGTAGTCTTGCTTTGGGAGGCATCATAGCATCACTGGCTATTATTGTGAGAAAGGAATTACTGATCCCCATTTTCTGTGGTGTATTCCTGATTGAATTGCTGAGTGTGATGATACAGGTGAGTTATTTCAAATATACCAAACGGAAATATGGAGAGGGGCGGCGCGTCTTTTTGATGAGTCCGTTGCATCATCACTACCAGAAAAAGGGCTTTCATGAGAGTAAGATCGCTGTTCGCTTCTGGATTGTAACCGTATTGTGTGTGGTGTTATCCATCATTACTTTAAAAATCCGATAACCGGCTCATGGCTAAGAAACTGGTGATATTAGGCGGCGGAGAAAGTGGTGTAGGCGCAGCGATCCTGGGCAAACAGCAGGGTTATGAAGTTTTTGTAAGTGATGCCGGTGCCATAAAAGAACAATACAAAAGCGACCTGCAGGTGCACCAGGTCGCGTTTGAAGAAAAGCAGCATACCGAAGCGCGTATACTTGCAGCAGATGAAGTGATGAAAAGCCCGGGCATCCCTGATAAGAACCCGTTGGTGAAGAAAATAAGAGCGGCAGGCATACCGGTGATCAGTGAAATAGAACTGGCTTACAGGTTTAAAGGTAACAGCAAGATCATTGCCATTACCGGCAGTAACGGTAAAAGTACTACCACTTCGCTTATCTGGCATATCTGCCGGCATGCGGGATGGGATTGCGCCCTTGTTGGAAATATAGGCTATTCATTTGCAAGGCAGGTGGCTGAAGCGCCTAAAGAGCTGTACGTTGCCGAAATAAGTTCTTTCCAGCTGGATGATATTAAAACATTCAGGCCCGATATAGCGGTGTTGCTCAATATAACGGAAGACCACCTGGACAGGTATGATTACAAATTTGAAAATTATATCGCCAGCAAGTTCAGGATTATTGAGAACCAGGTAGCAGGTGATTCTTTTATTTATTGTGCCGACGATGAAGTGATCGTCAACTATCTAAAAAACATTACCCCCATAACTAACCCATTGCCATTTTCTATGAAACAGGAAATTAAAAAAGGCGGAAACATTAAAGGCGATCAAATGATGATACGCGTACAGGAAGAAAGAGTTAGCATGAGCATCTATGATTTTGCTCTTAAAGGCAAACACAACCAGTATAACACAATGGCAGCAGGAATCGCAGCGGCAACGATCGGTATCCGCAAGGAAAAGATCAGGGAAGCCGTTAAAACTTTTGAGAGCCTGGAACATAGAATGGAGTATGTGGCAACCGTGCGCGGGGTTGAGTTCATTAACGATAGCAAGGCTACCAATGTAAACAGCACCTGGTATGCTTTGGAAAGCATCGAGAAGCCTACTATCCTCATTCTTGGTGGCGTTGACAAGGGCAATGATTACACCCTCATCGAAGACCTCGTAAAGGAAAAGGTGAAAGCGATCATTTGCATGGGTACCGACAACTCCAAGATCCTGGAAGCGTTTTCTGCTATTGTGCCTAAAATGGTGGAGGTAGAAAGTGCGGAAGAAGCGGTACAGTCTGCTTTCTCCCTGGCGGCAAAAGGCGACGTGGTATTACTGAGCCCTGCTTGTGCCAGCTTTGATTTATTCAAGAACTATGAAGATCGTGGCGACCAGTTCAAACAGGCCGTCAAAGATCTCTGAAGGATATTATAAGTATACTGAATGACAGAAACCACAGATAAATTATTCAGCCAGTTTGCCTCTGTTGAAGATGCGAAGGGCAACCTCATGAGTAAAACCAGGGGGGATAAATTTATCTGGGGTATCGTTATACTGCTGGCGCTTATTTCACTGCTCGTGGTTTACAGCGCTACAGGCTCACTTGCTTATAAAATGTATAAAGGGAATACAGAGGTTTACCTGTTCAAGCAGCTTTCGTTTATCATTCTGGGAATACTGCTGATCTATTTCCTGCACCGCGTGAACTATACTGTTTACTCGAGGGTGGCAACCATTTTATTTATGATATCGGTGCCGCTCCTGATCTATACATTGTTCTTCGGTGCAAAGATCAACGATGGCAGCCGGTGGATAAAACTGCCTGTTATTAATATGACAATACAAACGAGCGACCTGGCCAAGCTGGCGCTGTTTATGTATCTGTCGAGGCAACTGAGTAAGAAGCAGGAGGTGATCAAGGATTTCAGGAAAGGATTTCTTCCATTGATAACCCCTGTAGCCATTACCTGTATACTCATTATGCCGGCGAACCTGTCGAATGCATTGCTAACAGGAGCTATTTCGCTGTTGTTGCTTTTCATAGGCAGGGTGAGTGTGAAACATATTTTATTAGTAGTTGGGCTGGCTGCAATACCTATAGCACTGCTGATAGGTGTTGCTGTTTCGACCTACGACGGTGGAGCCAGGGAAGGAGTAAGGCCTACCGTTAAAACCGCTACGGTGGAAACCGGCGGAGTACTGATTCGTTTTAAAACCTGGGTCAAACGTGTCCAGGATTTTATATATGCGAAAGATGAAGAAGTGCCTTACCAGGTACAACAGGCCAAGATGGCGATAGCCAACGGGGGAGTGGTGTTTGGCCTGGGACCCGGTAACAGCCGGCAGCGGAACTACCTGCCGCAGGCTTATAACGACTTTATTTATTCGATCATCATTGAAGAGTATGGATTGCTGGGGGGAGCATTTATAGTGTTCATTTACCTGCTGTTCCTCTTCCGGTGTATCAGGATCTTCCGCCGATGTCCTTATGCCTTTGGGGCTTTCCTGGCATTAGGACTAAGCTTTACGCTGGTGATACAGGCGTTGGCGAATATGGCGGTAAACGTAAATATTGTTCCGGTAACGGGGGTAACCCTGCCGCTGGTGAGTATGGGGGGCAGTTCTTTCCTCTTTACCTGTGCAGCTATCGGAATTATTTTGAGTGTAGCCAGAAACCTGGAACAGATGGAGGGTAAAGAAGAACCTCTGCCTGTGACTGCCGATACGGCTGCTAAAACAGCAGTAGTAACGGCATAAATAATAAATGTATGAGTAACAGAATTATCATAGCAGGAGGTGGTACAGGCGGGCACATATTCCCGGCTATCGCCATTGCCAATGCTATCAGGCAGCAGCAGCCCGATACGCAGTTCCTGTTTGTAGGCGCCAAAGGCAAAATGGAAATGGAGCGCGTACCACAAGCCGGCTATGATATAAAAGGAATTGATATTGCAGGTTTTAACCGCAGTTCGCTGTTTAAAAACCTTTCTCTTCCATTTAAGCTCATCAAAAGTTTCTTCCAGGTACGCAGCATTATCAGTGGCTTTAAACCGGATGCGGTGATAGGAGTAGGAGGGTATTCCAGCTTTCCGGTATTAAGGGTGGCGCAGCAAAGAAATATTCCTACGTTCATTCATGAGAGTAATTCTTTTGCCGGGAAGAGTAATATCCTGTTAGGTAAGAAAGCTGTGCGGGTATTTGTTGCCAGCGAAGGAATGGAAAAATTCTTTCCTGCCGGCAAACTGCAGATCACGGGTAACCCTGTTCGCAAGTCGATTGCCGGAGCGGATATCAGCCGTGCCGAAGCGCTTGCCTTCTTTGGCCTGGCGGAAAACAAAAAAACAATACTCGTGGTAGGTGGAAGCCTGGGTGCGCGCAGTATCAATGAAGCCATTTCAAGTCATGTGCGTGACCTGGCGACCCTTAACCTGCAGCTGATATGGCAAACAGGGAAAACAGGAGCCCAGGCCTATAAACACAGGGGTGATGCTATTTCTAACATATGGGTGAACGATTTCATCGTGGAAATGGAGAAGGGGTATGCAGCTGCCGATGTTGTGATTTCACGCGCGGGCGCTATGGCGGTAAGCGAATTGTGTGTAGTGAAAAAGCCAACAGTCTTTGTGCCTTATCCGTTTGCTGCCGAAGATCATCAGACTATGAATGCAAAATACCTGGTTGATAAGGAAGCGGCGCTGATGGTAAAAGACGATGAAGTGAAGGCGAAACTTTTTCCCGCCATCACGCAGTTGGCCATGGATGAAGCAAAGCAGGAAAAATTGAGGAACAATATTGCCCGGCTGGCCGTCACGAATGCAGATGATGTGATTGCCACTGAGGTATTAGCATATATAAAAAAGAACACAGCCTCGTAAATGACAAAGCTGGAGCAGATAAAGAAAATTTATTTTATAGGTATCGGCGGCATTGGAATGAGCGCCCTGGCAAGGTATTTTATGTTCCGCGGCGCAAGGGTAAGTGGTTACGACCGCACGGAGACCCCGCTCACCAAGGCATTGGTAGTTGAAGGTATTCCCGTACACTATACTGCCGATATGGAAGCTTTGCCAAAGGATGTTGATGTGGTAGTATATACGCCCGCTATTCCTGCGAGCCAGGAAGAACTGGTGTATTATCGCGAACACGGCTATGAAGTGGTAAAGCGCAGCGATGTATTGCAATGGATCACTGAAAGTTCTTTTAATATCTGTGTTGGCGGAACGCACGGCAAAACAACCATCAGCACCATGGTAGCGCATTTGTTGCGCCACAGTGAATTCGGTTGTAATGCTTTCCTGGGTGGTATCTCTGCTAATTACCAGACTAATTTCTGGAGCAGTGAAAAGAATACCGCAGTTATTGAAGCCGATGAATACGATCGCAGCTTTCTGAAACTGGTGCCCGATATTGCGGTGATCACAGCAATGGATCCCGACCACCTGGATATTTATGGAACACCTGAAGAAGTTGAAAATGCTTTTATACAATTTGCCGGGAAAATAAAACCAGGTGGCTGTTTGATCAGTAAATATGGATTGTCGAGAGGTGAGGAGCTGAAGGCGCCAAGCCATATCACGTATAGCTTCGACAACAACAACGCCGATGTTTATGTAACATCCCTTCGCGTAGAAGAAGGTGCTTATATCTATAATATAAAAGCCCGCGGCTGGCAGCTTGAAAATATAAAGTTGCTTATGGGTGGGTTACATAATGTAGAAAACAGTATTGCTGCTATAACAGTTGCGAAACAACTGGGTATAAGTGATGATAAGATCAAAGCAGCAGTAGCTGCTTTCAGAGGGGTTAAGCGCAGATTTGAATATTATCTTCCGGAAATGCATCAAACGGCACCGGTATTGATAGATGATTATGCACACCATCCCGAAGAATTGAAGGCATTGATCACAGGTGTGAGAAGTTTATATGGTTCCCAAAAATGTACTGTAGTATTTCAGCCGCATCTGTTCAGCAGAACAAAGGATCTCGCAAGAGAATTTGCAGAGAGTCTTGATCTTGCTGATGAAGTAATACTATTACCAATTTATCCCGCACGCGAATTACCGGTGGAAGGTGTTACAAGTAACCTCATCGCAGGATACATGCAACGTGCAGATAAAAAGTTATTGGCTAAGGAAGAAATGCTCACTTACCTGGCAGAACATAAACCAGGGCTGGTGGTCATGGCAGGTGCAGGAGATATTGATGCGCTGGTATTACCGGTGAAGCAGGTACTAATGCAAACAGCTGTTGAATAAATGAGCTGGAGGAAGAAAATACAAACCATTGCCTGGTGTTTACTGGCGGTAGGCATTATTGTACTGCTGGTAGCAGCGGCACAAAAAAAGGACAGTCTTCATTGCGCCGATATCCATATCGAGATCGAAGGCGCCGAGGAGCATGTGTTTGTAGATGAAAAACAGGTATTGCAACTGCTTAATAAGGCAGGCGCTGTAAAAGGAAGGGCAATAGCATCTATTCCGCTGCGAAGCCTGGAACGTACAGTAAGAGCAGATACCTGGATTAAAGAAGCGGAATTGTTCTTTGATAATAACCAGGTGCTGCAGGTAAAGATAACAGAGCGTGAGCCGCTGGCAAGGGTGTTTACGCTTCAGGGGCAATCGTTTTACATCGACAGCAGTGGAACCAGGCTTCCTTTAAGCGACAGGCTTACGGCACGGGTTCCGGTGTTCACCTCCTTTCCAGGTAACAAGGGAAGGCTGTCTGCTCCTGATAGCGCCGTGTTAAAGGATATCAAGCTGCTGGCGACGACGATAGCAGCGCATCCTTTCTGGATGGAGCTGATATCACAGGTAGACATAACGCCGCAACGCACCTATCAGCTGATACCGCAACTGGGTAACCAGGTGATAGAACTGGGGCCGGCAACGGATGTAGAAACAAAATTGAATAAGCTCTATAGTTTTTATAAACAGGTATGGGCAAAAAATGGATTTGAAAAATATGAAAAGGTAGATGTACAATACGAGGGGCAGATAGTTGCCGTAAGAAAGGGGGAGGGTAAACCGGTGATAGACTCGGCAACGGCGATGCAGGAATTAACGAACAGTATCATTATGGCAGGAGGAATACCTGCAGCAGATACAATGAAAAAACCGGCAGTAGTAACAACGCCGCCTCCGGCGCCTAAAACGGCTCAGCAGCCGAAACCAGGCACGGCGGTGAACAGGCAGACACCTAAACCCAAACCGGCAGCGCCACCCCAAAAAGGTGGCAAGCCTAAAAAACAACCAAGGGCAGTAATGCCTGCGAGACATTAAAAAGGAGACAACAACTATTTCTTGATAAACAACAACAAACAACTAAAACACGTATCTATGAACCCGAATGAAGCGCCTATCATAGTGGGACTGGACATAGGCACAACTAAGATTGCTGCTATTGCCGGGCGAAAAAATGAATATGGCAAGCTCGAGATATTGGGCTTTGGCCGCGCCAACAGCAGTGGCGTACAACATGGCCAGGTACTCAATATCGACCAGACGATCAAAGCTATTCAACAGGCTTTGACAAACTGTTATGAGAGCAACCCCGACCTGGAGATCAACGAGGTGTACGTGGGTATTGCCGGACATCATATTAAAAGCCTGCAAACGCGCGGAGATATTGTTCGCCAGGACTCTGAAACAGAGATCGAACGTTGGGAAATTGATCAGCTGATCGATAACCAGCGCAAAACTTTTATTCCTGCCGGTGATCAGATCATTGATGTGATCCCACAGGATTTTCATGTCGACAACTTTCAGAACATTAAACACCCGGTAGGTTATAACGGTGTGAAGGTGGGAGCTAACTTCCATATCATCACCGGCGACAGGAACGCCATCCGTAATATCAACCGGTCTGTGGAAAGAAGTGGTCTTAAAACAAAAGACCTGGTGCTGCAGCCCCTCGCTTCAGCTTCTGCAGTTATGAGCGAAGTTGATATGGAGGCAGGTGTAGCCATCCTCGACATTGGAGGCGGAACCTCTGATCTGGCTGTTTTTTACGAAGGCATCCTGAAACATACAGCGGTGATCCCTTTTGGTGGTGAGAACATCACCAACGATATCCGCATGGGACTGGGTGTGCTGAAGAGCCAGGCAGAAGCCATGAAAGTACAGTTCGGCAGCGCCTTGTCTGATGAAGCAAAAGCAAATGCATTCATCACCATTCCCGGGTTAAAAGGCATGCCGGCTAAAGAGATAAGCGTTAAAAACCTGGCTAATATTATCCAGGCCAGAATGAGCGAAATACTGGACTTTGTTACCTATCACCTGAAGCAGGTAGGATTGGACAGTCGTTCTTTAAACGGTGGTATCATTTTAACAGGTGGTGGCTCCCAGCTGAAGCATCTCATCCAGTTAACAGAATATGTTACCGGGCTGAATGCGCGCATGGGCTTACCAAATGAGCATCTTGCAGTGAACCACATCGATGAACTCAAGAAACCCATGTATGCTACCTGTATCGGTCTTATCCTTAAAGGATACAGCGATTACGAGCATAAGAAAAAAGAATTTGACAACCGCTTTAAAAAAGTGGATGTACCCGAAAGCCTGAAAAAAGAAGAAGTGGCAGAAACTATTGCTGTAGCTGCCGCTGCTGAAACTGTTGACATGAAGAAACGCAGGGGACTTAACTTCTGGGATAAATTCAAAGATGGTATCATCGATTTGTTTAAAGAAGAGGGGGACCATGAAATCCGATAATCATTCTGAACGTTTAATACTTACTAATCCAAATACAAAATTCCGACTATGATACACTTTGATCTGCCAAAGCAAAAGTCGTCCATCATCAAAGTACTTGGTGTTGGCGGCGGAGGAAGTAATGCCGTGAACTACATGTTCGCGCAGGACATCGAGGGTGTTGATTTCATTATCTGTAATACAGATGCCAAGGCACTCGAACAAAGCGCAATTCCAAATAAAATCCAGCTCGGGCCCCATCTTACACAGGGGCTTGGTGCAGGTGCCAACCCTGAAGTGGGCAAGCAGGCGACTGAAGAATCGCTGGAAGAAATAAAACGCATCCTGGAGGTGAATACCAAAATGGCATTCATTTGCGCAGGTATGGGTGGCGGTACCGGTACCGGTGGTGCACCTATCATTGCACAGATCTGCCGCGAGCTGGGTATCCTTACGGTTGGTATTGTTACCACACCTTTCGGATTCGAAGGCCCCCGCAGGCAGCAACAGGCCGAATTGGGTATCAAACAGCTGGAACCATATGTAGATACATTGCTGGTGATCAGCAATGATAAACTGAGGATGCAGTACGGCAACCTGAAAATGAAAGAAGCATTTGGCAAGGCTGATAACGTATTGGCCACAGCTGCCAAATGTATCACTGATATCATCAATAGCCGTGGTCATATCATCGTTGACTTCGCCGACGTTTGCACGGTAATGAAGAATGGTGGTGTTGCCATCCTGGGTAGTGCCTTCGTAGAAGGTGAAGACAGGGCGCAGCGTGCTATTGAAGAAGCGCTAAGCTCTCCATTGCTAAATGATAATGATATCAGGGGCGCCAAATGGATCCTCATCAATATCAACAGCGCCGAAGGTGAACATGAGTGTACCATGGACGAGCTTGAAGTGATCAATACCCATCTGCGTATGCAGGCCGGTGAGAACACCGACGTGATTGTAGGTATGGGCTATGATAATGACCTGGACCGCAAAATAGGTATCACACTTATTGCTACAGGTTTCGAACATAAAGATCCTTTTGAAAGGAGGCCTGCTGTTGCACAACAGGTTGCCCCAAAAGAAGAGAAGATCATTATGACGCTGGATATTGACGGTGCAGAGAAAAAGCCAACCGCTCAATCACAGCAGTCACTTCCTTTTGAAGAAAAAGATCCTTTTGCTCCCCGCCTGGCCGATACCACTATGCCGCCGGTGATTGTAGAACAAAAGCCCGAAGAGATCGCGCCCCTGCCACAACCATCGGCAGATGGCGTATACCGCTTTGAGCTGTCTACCGACATTACTGCCGAAGTAAAGCCACTTCCGCAGGCGCCGGCACAGCCTGAAGAGCCGACGATGCAATACGTGGAAAAACCCGTAAGCAATGTCTTTACCGGCTTTCTGAGCAAACCTGCCAATATTTACTCCGAGCAGCAACGTGCCGCCCAGCAGCCGCCCGTACAGCAACAACAGCCTGTACAGCAGCAACCGGTAGCGCCGCAGCCAGTACAGCAGCCTTATCAGCCTGTAATGCCTCAGGCGCCTGCGCCACAGCAACCGGTTCAGCAGCAGCCAATGCCACACCAGCATACGTCGCCGCAGCCTCCCGCACAGCAACCGCCGGTGCAGCAGCCTTTTGCCCAGCAACAGCCTGCCCAGCCCGATCCGCACGCCGAAGAAGGTAATGAATTTCAGCTGGTGATCAAAGAAGACAGTGCGCCTGTACAGCCAACAGCGGCTATCACCACCTTCGACATTCATGACGATGAAGAAGACCAGAAAAGAAGAGCAGCAGAGCGTATTCAAAAGCTCCGCCAGCTTTCTTTCAATATGAATACTTCTGATCCGAACAATGAGTTTGAATCTGTTCCTGCCTATATCAGGCGGAACATGGACCTGTTCGGCAATACACTTACTTCAGTAGAAAACTTTTATAGTAAATACACTGTAAAAACCGATGATAATAACGAAACGAAAATATCATCACTGAATACGTTTCTGGACGGAAAAAAACCAGATTAATCAGTACCCTTGAGATCGTGTTTTTTAGTTGTTGTTCCCTCCCGTTTTGCCGGGAGGGATTTTTTTTATAACATTACCCCCAATCATTTGTTGTAATGGAAAAGCTAAGTATGCCTACTGTATTAATTACAGGCGGAACGGGCACTGTTGGTAAGAGATTAACGACCATGCTCGTTGCCAAAGGTTACCAGGTAATTGTTCTTACCCGTAACGTCGCAGCACAAAAACCCCGCACGGGCGTTTCCTATAAAGAATGGAACCTGGAAACAGGTTATATAGATCCTTCTGCCGTAGCAGAAGCCGATCATATCATTCACCTCGCAGGTGCGGGTGTGGCAGACAGCAAGTGGACCGAAAAGCGTAAAGCTGAAATTGTAAAAAGCCGTACAGAAAGCAGCGCCTTGTTGGTAAAAGCAGCCCGCCAATCTTCATCCCGTCTCAAAACGGTGGTCAGCGCTTCCGCCATTGGCTGGTATGCTGCCGACAAGCAACGCGTTCAAACAGAAGGATTTGAAGAAAACCTTCCCCCCGCACCGGGCTTCCTGGGCGAAACCTGTAAACTATGGGAAGAAAGTGTAGCGCCTTTTGCCGAAATGGGAAAACGACTGGTAATACTTCGTACCGGCCTGGTGCTTAGCAACGATGGTGGTGTAATTGCTGAATTTAAAAAGCCGCTGAAGTTTGGAATCGCTACCATTATGGGTTCAGGAGAACAGGTGATGAGCTGGATCCATATCGGGGACCTTTGCCGCATGTACATCTATGCGTTGGAGAACGAACAGTTGGCTGGTCCTTATAACGCCGTAGCGCCATCTCCTGCTAGCAGTAAAGCAGTGGTGCTGGCCCTGGCGAAACAATTAAGAAATAAAAGCTTCATAGCAGTACACGTTCCGGCCTTTGTTCTGAAAGCGATGCTGGGAGAAATGAGTATTGAAGTGCTCAAAAGCGCCACCATCAGCGCCGCGAAAATAAAAGCAGCAGGCTTTCTCTTTCTATACCCCTCGCTGGTGCCTGCATTGGAAGAGCTGGATAGCGAAGAATAAAAAAGCCGGAGAAAAAATAACTCCGGCTTTTTTATATTCTATAGGTCCACTGTTTCGAATCGCTTTTTTACAACAAACACATACAGTGCGAGGTATATAAATGCTGCAATCAGTAGATACAAAGTGTCCTGGTATTTGAACATCTGGCTTGTAATAACTTTTAAGAATGGAAATGGTATCAGGTTGCTCACCGACCGCAGTGGCAGGAAGTCCCCTGCATCGGGCAAGCCAGTTTTGATGAAGAGCCATTGCACTAAACGTTCCAGTACAGAGATGTACAGGAACAATATGCCGATAGTGATACCCGACCGTTTGAATAATACCGACATCAGCAATGCAACACTGCCATAGCTAAGTGCCTGGATGAAAAAATACAACAGGTATTCGGCCTTGTCGAAGCTGAAGGAGGCATTGCCTTCTGCAAAGCCAAATATCAAGACGGTAATAGCTACGATAATAGTGCTGGCCAGCGCTATTACAACCACATCGGCGATCTTTGCTATCACAAACTCGGTGCGGCTTAAACCGTCGATGACATTCTGACGATGGGTCTTGAAATTGAATTCATTGGTTGTTAATATCACAATGAGTAAACAAGGAATAAACAACATAAAGCCGCTTAGCCACGAAACGGTATGCCATACATCGGGAAAGCGGAAGGGAGGAGCGCCCAGTAACATGGCAGCAGCAGCATCCATGCCTTTAGTACCTGGTTTTGCGACTTGAAATTCATGCACAATAGAATTAAGTCCCACAACACTTATCACAAATAACCCGGCAAGTATCCAGAAGGTGCGGTAATTCTTTACTTTAAGCCATTCTATTTTTAACAGTTGCCACATATGATCAGGAGTTGGTAAGTTCAAAGAATTTGGTTTCCAGGCTTTTCCTCTTTAGCTGGAGCTGGTTTAAAACCACCCCCTGTGAAAAGCAATGTTGGTTAATAGCTTCCAGGTTGGCAGTGCCAATAGGATAGAGCAGCTGTAATGTACCATCCTGCTGTTTTATGTTGTATCCACCTGGTAACAGCCTCAATGCGGCTTCCAGCGCGGAAAGGTTCGAAGCGCCTGTTACTACGATGTCTTCGTTTACGAGTACTTCGTTAACATGCCCCGCAGTTAACAGCTTTCCTTTTTTCAGGATGGCCACATGGGTACATACTTTTTCCACTTCATCGAGCAGGTGACTGGCCATGATAATGGTTTTGCCTCCGCCTGCCAGCTGCATAATGAGTTGGCGGATCTCGGCAATACCTACCGGGTCAAGTCCATTGGTAGGCTCGTCAAGAACAAGTATTTCAGGATCGCCAAGTAAGGCCGCGCCAATAGCCAGCCGCTGTTTCATTCCCAATGAAAAGGTGCTGAATTTGCTGTTCCTGCGTTCATACAGGCCTACCTGCTGAAGTACCGCGTCTATGCGGTCATATCCCGCTCCTTTTATTTCAGCAGCAATGCGCAGGTTGTGTACTGCCGATAAATAATGATAGAAGTTGGGCGTTTCCAACAATGTACCTATCTGTTTGCGTACCGCTGACGAAGATGTTTGCCCCAGGAAACTATAAGTACCTGAAGATGCTTTCAGTACATCTGTTACAATACCCAGTAAGGTTGTCTTGCCGCTTCCGTTAGGGCCCAGGATGCCAAAAACACTGCCGCCGGGGACAGTGAATGAAACATCGTTCAGCGCCTGCACAGAACCATAAAATTTGGTGATGCCTTGTAAGGCGAGAATATCAGCCATAAGTTGATTTGCCGGTTTTAAACGTATTATGGCTAACAATATACAATACAATGAGGGTAATTACCAGAATGAAAAAGGACCAACGGCATTTATGACTGCCTGTTGGTCCCAAATATTTTGAAGCCTATGCAAAACAGGGTAACCCCAAACGCATTACAAAGCGATCTGTCTCTCCGTCATCATCCGCCGCAGATTTATCAAACCGTAGCGCATACGTCCCAATGCAGTGTTGATACTACAATTGGTAGTTGCTGCAATTTCCTTGAAACTCATGTCTCCAAAATGGCGTAATACAATTACTTCTCTCTGTTCTTCCGGTAACTCCTGCAGCATCCGGTGCACACGATCATGGCTTTGCTGCCTGATGATCTTTTGCTCCTGGTTATCATCCGAAACCAACAGCCATTCAAATACATCATTGTTGTCGCTGTCTACAATAGCAGGTAAACGCCTGATCTTGCGGAAATAGTCCACACACAGGTTATGCGCTATCCGCATAGCCCATGGAAGAAACTTTCCTTCCTCGTTATAACGTTTGCCGCGTATGGTATCGATGATGCGGATAAATGTTTCCTGGAAAAGATCTTCTGCCAGGTATTTGTCCTTTACCAGGTACAAAATCGAACTGAACAGTTTATCTTTATAACGTGTGATCAATGCTTCAAAAGCATATTTATCACCTTCATGAAAAGCATGAATAAGTTGCGTGTCAGTATATTGATTGAACCTTCTCATAACGGGGGCCTTTTGGGTTATGACCTGCGTTTTTTAATAATATAAAAAATATCGTGCCTGAGTAAAGGTTCTATCTATACGCAAATGAGGTTTAATTGTGAATGCAATGTGAATTTACAATATACACACAAGTTAGCTGCATGGAAAATGTAAAAGATTTGTGAAGAAATTTGAACAAAAAGGCATTGTTTTGGTGGCAGTTTATATAAATAGTTTAAATAAACGGAATGGAAGCGAATCGTACAGCGGCAGAAAAAAAGAAAAAACAACAAAAAACAACAGATAATACACCAGCTCCACAGGATGCAATTCTGGTAAAAGGCGCTCGTATTCATAATCTTAAGGATGTAACGGTTTCTTTCCCGAGGAACCGTTTTATTGTGGTAACGGGCGTATCGGGCAGCGGTAAGTCTTCTCTTACCATCGATACCCTGTTTGCCGAAGGGCAGCGTAGGTATGCAGAAAGCCTTAGCGCCTACGCCCGTCAGTTCATGTCGCGCATGGCAAAACCCGACGTGGATTATATCAAAGGGCTTTGTCCGGCCATCGCCATTGAACAAAAGGTGATCACCCGTACCCCCAGGAGTACGGTGGGCAGTATGACCGAAATTTATGACTACCTGCGCCTGCTTTTTGCACGTGTTGGTAAAACCATTTCCCCGGTATCGGGTCGCGAAGTGAAGAAAGACGATGTTACCGATGTGGTAAATGCTATCGTTAACCTTCCCGAAGGCTACCGCGTGGTTATCCTGGTTTCGTTTAAACAGCATGCCAACCGCGATGTGCGCGAAGAACTGAATATTCTTTTGCAGAAAGGTTTTAGCCGTATGTACCTGCGCCATCCCGGTGAAGCCGGCGAGCCGCTGCGTATCGAAGACCTGCTGGAGATGGATGAAAAAGAACTGATGGCAAAACTGGCAGGTGCAAAAGCGCCAAAAGGAAAAACTGCGAAGGCAAAGAATACAGCATTGCCCCTGTACCTGCTTATCGACAGGATTGTCATTAAACCTTTCGAAGAAGACGATCAGCACCGTTTATCCGATTCCATCAATACCGCCTTCTATGAAGGGGAGGGTGAAGTATATGTTGAGGTGAACGGCACCGAAATGGTACACTTCAGCAACAAGTTTGAGCTGGATGATATGACCTTTGAAGAGCCGGTACCCAATCTCTTTTCTTTTAATAACCCTTATGGCGCCTGCCCTACCTGTGAAGGTTTTGGACAGGTATTGGGGATCGATGAAGAACTGGTGATCCCCGACAGAAGATTAAGTGTATACGAAGGCGCCGTAGCTCCATGGAAGGGAGAAAAGTTAGGCTGGTGGCGCGACCAGTTTGTTAAAGGTGCCAGGCTGATCGATTTTCCTATTCATAAACCCATTGCAGATCTTTCGGCAGAACAGTATAAGCTGTTATGGTCGGGTAAAAGCAATGTTTATGGTATCCGCGACTTCTTTAAAGAAGTAGAGCAAAACCTTTATAAAGTACAATACAGGGTATTGTTGAGCCGTTACCGCGGACGCACTTCGTGCCCGGACTGCGAAGGCTCGAGACTTCGCAAAGAAGCGCTTTATATTAAGGTTGGAGGAAAGCATATAGGAGAGCTCTGTAACTGGCAGGTACGTGATCTTAAAGCGTGGTTTGCAGCGCTTGACCTGACAGAGCACGAACAGCAGATCGCAAAAAGAATACTGCTCGAAGTAAACCAGCGCTTACAAACGCTTATCGATGTTGGCCTGGGTTATCTTACGCTAAGCCGTCTCGCCAACTCACTCAGCGGGGGAGAAAGCCAGCGTATACAGTTAACGCGCAGCCTGGGCAGTAACCTTACAAATTCGTTATATATTCTCGATGAGCCGTCAATAGGTTTGCATTCAAGAGATACCGAACGCCTGATCGCTGTGTTGAAGCAATTGCGCGAATTAGGCAATACCGTGGTGGTAGTGGAACATGACGACATGATGATGCGCCAGGCAGATCATATCATTGATATGGGACCCCTGGCTTCGCACCTGGGCGGCGAAGTTGTAGCTGTAGGTAATTACGACGAGCTTACCGCAAACCCTAAAAGTTTAACAGGAAGATATCTGAAAGGAGAACTGAAAATAGAACCACCTAAATCTGTACGCAAATGGAAGCAAAGTATTGTGGTGGAAGGCGCGCGTCAGAATAACCTGAAAGATATCACGGTTGAATTCCCGCTGAATGTATTATGCGTGGTAACCGGTGTAAGCGGAAGCGGCAAAACAACGTTGGTAAAACAGATCCTTTATCCCGCATTGAAAAAGATGAAGGGCGAGCCCGCAGATAAAGTAGGTTTCCATAAAGCTATCACCGGCGCTACCGATACTATCAGCCAGATAGAATTGGTAGATCAGAACCCCATTGGTAAATCGTCCAGAAGTAACCCTGTAACCTATATCAAAGCCTACGATGATATCCGTGAGTTATATGCCAAACAACCAATGTCTAAAGTGCGTGGCTTCCAGCCGAAACACTTTTCATTTAACGTAGATGGCGGACGTTGCGATGCCTGTAAAGGGGAAGGCGAACAAGTGGTAGAAATGCAGTTTCTTGCCGATGTGCATCTTACCTGTGAAGTATGCGGTGGCAAAAAATTCAAAGAGGAAGTACTCGAAGTCACTTATAAAGACAAGAGCATTTACGATGTGCTTGAAATGAGTGTAGATGAATCGTTGGAATTCTTCAAAGACGAGAAGTCTATCAGCAAAGCCATCCAGCCATTGCAGGATGTAGGTTTGGGCTACATTAAACTGGGCCAGAGCAGTGATACGCTTAGTGGCGGTGAAGCGCAAAGGGTAAAACTTGCCAGTTTTCTTGGTAAGGGGAAAGCACAGGGGCAAATACTTTTCATCTTCGATGAGCCTACTACCGGTCTTCATTTCCATGATATCAAGAAACTGCTGGCTTCCTTCCAGGCGCTTATTGAACAGGGACATTCGCTGCTTGTAATAGAACACAATACCGATGTTATAAAATGTGCCGACTGGCTGATAGATCTTGGCCCCGAAGCCGGTGATGCCGGTGGTACACTTGTATTTGCCGGTGTTCCGCAGGAATTGAAAAAAGTAAAGGCCAGCCATACAGGAAAATTTCTGTAGAGCAGCCGTACATAATAAAACGAAGAGGTTGTATTTGTGATACAACCTCTTTCTTCAGGCAAAGCCTTTCCCGTTTTCCTCAAACATCAATCAAACATCATGGGCTTGCTTAAGCTGCCTGGTCACGTAGTGCCTTGATCCTGTCATGGGAGGCACGTAAAGTTTGTTGCTGGCTGGCGAGTTCTGTCTTTAATGCACCTGAAATATCGTCCGATTCCAGGGCTGTTCTGTATGCTTTTTGTGCTGCGTCTTCGCCGCCTTCGCAACTGGCCAGAACGGCATGGCGCGTATGACCTGTAAAAAAGGCTTTAACGTCCATCCATGCCCGGTAAATTTTACCGCTGGCTGTGGTATCGGTATCTATACTACCGCCTGCAGACTGAACATTTGAGATCAGTGAGGCCTTTATACTTTCACTTTCGCTGATAAGATCAGCAAACAGGGGCTTTAAATCTGAATCTTCAGGTTTAAGTTCTTCGATGGCTTTGGTGTAACCTGTAATACGATCGTTATGGATCTGGATCAGGTCGTTTAAGACTTCAATAGTAAAATCATTAACTACTGTTGTTGATGTGTTCATAGTATACATTTTTAGTAAGGAATAATGGATGCTGCATTGCTGTTCATCCATTTTTATCTTCTACTGCTATTCCTTAAAATTCCATGCCATTCATCTTCCGCCTGCCCACTATGCCTGCCGGCTGCCGCCACGGAAAAATCTTCCGCATTTTGGGAAAAAAATAAGCCATGCAATTTGCATGGCCTGGTATCTTGGTTCAAAAGATCTGTTTATACGCCTACCTCAGCCTATCCACACTCCTGATCAGTTTATCATCCCTGTAAATACCCCTGATAGCAAGTACCAGGAACAGCGGAACAATAAAAGTAAATACAGCGGTAAGTGCAAAGTTGCCCCCTGGTTTGAACAAAGCAACTTCCTTAAAGTACAGTACAATATTGGCAACGGCAAGAACTGTTGTAGCAACAGTAAGCCATAACTGGCGCTTCCTGTCTTTGTAAAAAAAGATCATGAGCAGGGAAGCAATTCCAACTGCTACAGTAAGAATAGTGAGCAACAGGTTATCGCGACCTGTAAGTGCAACATAGGCTTCTCCCGTTTCTGTTACTTTCACGCCACTATAGAAAGAGAATTTCAACGAAAGAAAAGCACAGGCCGAAGCTACCAGCAGCCAGATTGTTTGTATGCGTTGTATCATAGTTTACTTACGGTTTATAATCCAGGAACAGCTGCCCATATTATATTGTTCGCAATAAATGCAGGCAGTTGTTCCTATAGTATAATAAAAAATAAAAAAGCACTATTCTTCTGCCATCAATGCTATCCCATTTCAGGATACAGCTCAAACTGACCCATAAACGAATTCACTTCAGCTTTCACCTTCGCGATCAATGCAGCGTCATCAGCATTCATCAGTACATTGTCGATAGCGTTAACAACAAACTGCATATGCTCTTCTTTCATACCACGGGTAGTGATAGCGGCTACGCCGAAACGGATACCACTGGTAACGAAAGCACTTTTGTCGTCATAAGGCACCATGTTCTTGTTGGCAGTGATATCGGCCTGAACCAGCACCTGTTCCGCTTTTTTACCGCTGATGTTCTTGTTACGGAGGTCAATCAGCATCAGGTGGTTATCAGTACCGCCGCTTACAATCTCGTAACCTTTGTCGGTAAACGCTTTAGACATTGCCTGTGCGTTTTTCACGATCTGCTGTGCGTACTGTGTGTACTCGTCGCTGAGGATTTCGCCGAAAGCGATAGCCTTAGCGGCAATCACATGTTCCAGCGGACCGCCCTGGATACCCGGGAATACCGCCAGGTCGAGCAGGTTGCTCATCATGCGGATATTGCCTTTGTTGTCGGTTAATCCAAAAGGATTTTCAAAATCCTTACGCATCATGATAATACCACCACGAGGGCCGCGAAGCGTTTTGTGGGTAGTAGAAGTTACGATATGACAATGATCGAAAGGATCTTTCAATATTTTTTTGGCGATCAGGCCGGCCGGGTGGGCAATATCAGCCATCACCAGGGCGCCAACCTCATCGGCAACCTTGCGGATCCGGGCATAATCCCAGTCGCGGCTATAGGCGCTCGCGCCGCAGATGATGAGTTTGGGTTTTATTTCGCGGGCTTTCGCTTCCAGCATTTCATAGTCAACCAGCCCATCTTCACGCTTAACGCCGTAGAAATGAGGATTATATAATTTACCGCTATAGTTAACGGCCGATCCATGGGTGAGGTGACCGCCCATGCTCAGGTCGAGGCCTAAAATATTATCGCCGGGTTGTAAAATGGCCAGGGCAACAGCAGCATTAGCCTGCGCTCCACTATGAGGCTGTACGTTCGCGTACGCTATATCGAAGATCTGTTTCAGGCGGTCTATTGCCAGTTGTTCCGTCTGGTCTACAATTTCGCATCCGCCATAATAACGGCGGCCGGGATAACCTTCCGCATATTTATTGGTCATAACATTTCCCATGGCCTGCATTACCTGCAAACTGGTAAAGTTTTCGGAGGCAATAAGTTCAATACCATGACGCTGGCGTTCCAGCTCTTTACGGATCAGATCGAAGACTAGGGTATCCCTTTGCATGTGAAGCTAATTTTGGCGCAAAAATAGACTGAATTTCCACAAAACTTGGCGGGAATCAGGATTTTCCTATTTTCACGCCTTCTTAACGAGCAAGAGATAGATCATTCATGAAAGCAATAATCCCTGTAGCAGGTGCAGGGGCCAAATTACGCCCCCACACTTATACTCAGCCTAAAGCGTTGATTCCTATAGCAGGAAAAACAATTCTGAGCTTCATCGTAGACCAGCTTCACGACGCTGGCATCAATGAATTTATCTTTATTATAGGCTACCTCGGCGATAAAATCCAGGAATATGTACAACAAACATATCCTCATCTCCAATGTCATTTCGTTCAGCAGAACGAAAGACAGGGTACCGGGCACGCCGTGGAACTTACCCGTAACATTGTTGGCGAAGATGAAGTTTTTGTAGCACTCGGTGATACTATCTGCGAATACGACGTTAAAGAGGTCATAGAAAGCCCCTACAGCATGCTGGGCGTTAAAAAAGTGGACGACCCCCGCAGTTTTGGCGTAGCCGAAATTGACCCGGAAGGTTTTATCGAGCATGTGGTAGAAAAACCCGCCATCCCCAAAAGCAATATGGCCCTGGTAGGCCTCTATAAGATCAGGGAAACACAGTTCCTGTACGATTGCCTGCATCACCTGTTTGCACAGGATATCCGCAGTTACGGCGAGTATAACTTAACCGATGCACTTGACTGCATGATTAAAAGAGGGGCAAAATTCCGCTCCTTTAAAGTGAAGAACTGGTTCGACTGCGGTAAAAAAGAAACCTTGCTGGAAAGTAATGCCACCTTACTTAAAAAATTCGGCGGCCAGGTGCACGAGTCAGTACTGTCAGAAAATTCTATTATTATCCCTCCCGTAAGTATAGGTCCAGGTACAGTACTTAAAAACGCGATCATTGGCCCCCATGTTGCCATAGGAGCCAATACTACCGTTCAGTATTCTATTGTCCGCGACAGCATCATTGGTTCTTACACCAATTTGTTCGAGGTAGTGGTCGACAATTCCCTGCTGGGAAGCGATGCCAGCGTAAAAGGCCTGAGCCGAAGCCTGAACATTGGAGACAATACTGAAATAGACTTCGGTTAAACTTTCTTGAAACCCCATTTGAGCATCTCGGCCCAGGTGATCTTTTTGCCGTACATAAGTATGCCCGTACGGTAAATTTTACCGGCCAGCCAGGTGGTGAACAAAAATCCAACTACCAGCGACAGCATACTTAACGCCAGTTGCCAGTAAGGCACCGTTCCCGGAACACCGTAGGCAATCCTTGCCATCATAACAATAGGGGAACTGAAGGGAATAATGCTGGCCCATACCGCTACAGGGCTATCCGGTGAATTGATCGCCGTGGTCATGATAATGAACGAAAATATGATGGGCATGGTAATGGGCATGGTTAAACTCTGCGAGTTTTGTATATCTTCTACTGCGCTGCCTGCTGCAGCAAACAGGGCAGCATAAAATAAATAACCACCCAGGAAGTAAAACACAAAGCAACCAATCACCAGCGGCCAGTTCACAATGCCGAATACATGTTGAATGTTATAGATCTTTTCCGCCATGGCGCTGGTTTGTCCACCCATAGCCATCCCGCCATTCTGTTGCATGGCCTGCACCTGCTGCATGGTTTCCGGGGCAATCAGGTATTGCGCCCCGCTATATAAAATGATAATAAGCACTACCCATAACAAGAACTGTGTAAGCCCTACGGCCCCAATACCAATTATTTTTCCCATCATCAGCTGAAAAGGCCGCACACTGCTGATAACCACTTCGGCAATCCTGTTGGTTTTTTCTTCCATCACCCCACGCATCAGCATTACACCATAAATGAACATGGTAAGATAAATGAGGAAACCGCTTGCATAACCTATAATATAGGCCAGTTGCCCGCTGCTCTCAGAAGCACTGGAACCTTTTTCCTGGTACGACTTTAACGCCGCAAACCGCGATTCTTTATGTATCGAGTCCAAAGCTGCCCGGTGAACGCCTGCCAGCTCCAGCATATGATCTTCTATCGCGCCATTGATCTTATCCTCTATCGCTCCTTCAGCCGCTATGCCAATACTCTTTTTGGAACGCAGGATATAGTTTGATTTGGAGGTGCCTTCAAACTTTGGTATCATAAGTATGGCCGAGTAACCACGTGCCAGGTAATTACTGGTATCAACACCCTGCGGAAATTCGAATGTGAGCTTACTGCTGTTCGTCAGATGATCCTTAAAGAAACCATTGCTATCAGACACAGCGATCCGCTGGTTTTCCTGGCCTTTCATCGAAAGAAAGACCGAACCCCCAATAAGCAATACAAATAGCAAAGGTGTTAGTATGGTAGTAAGTAAAAAGGTCTTGTTCTTTACCCTGCTCAGGTATTCTCTCTGTATAATTAAAAGCGTCTTATTCATAAAGGCTGAAATTGGAGGATTAGGATGCTACATTTTGAAAGGCACGCGTAATGGCGTCATGGGTTTGTTCTACTTCCCTGATGAAGATCTCATTCAAACTTGGCAGTATTTCGTGAAACGATTCAATAACTACACCCCGCTCTATAAAATATTGTAACACCTGGTTGCTGTTATATCCTTCATGGATACGAACAGTAAGCGTATTGTTTTTCTTGCCTGTCTGCTGGCCGGCCAACACTTCAAAAGCCGTGCTTTCAATAACAGCAGGCTTTTGTTGCAATTGTAAGCTGAAGAGATTTTCCTTATAGTCCTGCTTTATCTGCTGTACAGTGCCATCGAGTATTTTCCTGCCTTTATTTACCAGCACAATATGATCGCAGATCTCTTCCACCTGTTCCATCCGGTGTGTGCTGAAAATAATAGTGCATCCCTTTTGGGCCAGCATAAAGATCTCATCCTTGATAAGATTGGCGTTTACAGGGTCAAGTCCGCTGAAAGGTTCATCCAGTATAATGAGGCTGGGTTCATGTAATACGGTAGTAACAAACTGCAGCTTTTGGCTCATGCCTTTACTCAGATCCTCTACCTTTTTGTTCCACCAGCTTTGCATATCCAGCCGTGTGAACCAGTATTTGATCCTTTCCATGGCTTCAGCCTTACTTAATCCCTTCAGCTGTGCCAGGTAAAGCGCCTGTTCGCCTATCTTCATTTTCTTATACAGCCCCCGTTCTTCGGGCATATAACCTATACGGCGAATGTCTTTCAAAGCATCGAAAGGCCTGCCCTCGAATATAATGCTACCCTCATCAGGATAAAAAATGCCTGTTACCATCCGCAGTAAAGTAGTTTTCCCTGCGCCATTAGGTCCAAGCAACCCGAAAATGCTTCCTTTTTCTATTGTAAAGCTGATATCATCCACTGCCTTCTGCGTAGAATAATACTTTTTCAGGTTTTGTAATACAAGAAGAGACATAGTAGCGATTTTGCTACAAATTAATGAAATCTACCCCATGATATGGCATATTATGCCCATATCCGTTCTTTCCATATCCTGCGGTGGTAATAAATGATAAATGGTAAAAAGGAACGCCCCGGCCCCGAAAAGAAGATAGTAATAGCGTAATGAGAATAAGATATGCCATAGATATACTGTAGAGCTACTCTAACCGCACTTGCATCGCACAAGCATCGCACTTGTATCGCACTTGCATCGCCTTTGCCCGGGGCCAGCCCCCCGTGCAAAGGCAAATACGGACGCCGGCGAAACTGTTCTCGGCTTAATAACTAACTCCTGTAAGCTTTAAGGCGATCACAGCCGCCACCTTCTCCCCATCCATAGCGGCGCTTACAATACCACCCGCATAACCTGCTCCCTCTGCACAAGGATACAGTCCGCCTATCTGCGGATGCTCCAGTGTGTCCGCATCTCTTGGTATCTTCACCGGCGAAGAAGTCCGGCTTTCTGTAGCTACAATATTGGCCTCATTGGTATAGTAGCCCCTTAAACGTTTGCCGAATGCCTTGAAGCCTTCCTGTAATCCCCGGGCTATAAATGCCGGAAGTACGGCACGCATATCGGCGCTGGTAACGCCCGGCGTATAACTGCAGTCTGGCAGGTCTGCCGAGATCTTATTACTGCAGAAATCGGCCATCCGCTGCGCCGGCGCTACAAAGCGGCCGCCGCCAATATCAAAAGCCTTCCGCTCTACCGATTGCTGAAAATGCATCATCAGCAGCGGATCTTTTTCGTCATACTTAATACCGCTCTTCTTCATGCTTTGCATGGCATCGGCTATCTCTACCTGCACCACCATGCCGCTATTGGCATAAGGATTATTACGCTTGCTCGGACTCCATCCATTCACCACCAGCTCGCCATCATCGGTAGAAGCTGGCGCTATAATGCCACCCGGACACATACAAAAACTAAATACCCCGCGGCCGTCTACCTGTTCTACCAGGCTGTAAGACGCAGGAGGCAAATGCTCCGGCCGGTTACTGGCTCCCCCGAACAGGGGAACAGAACAGTGGTATTGTATGCCGTCGATCAAAGCCTGCGGATGTTCCACGCGTACTCCCAATGCAAACGGTTTTGCTTCAATGATGATCTTCTTCTCTGCAAGCAAACGGAAAATGTCACGGGCCGAATGCCCCGTAGCAAGTATTACCGCGGCGCCTTCAAAGCTTGCCCCCTGGGCTGTATGCACGCCTTTGATACTATCCTTGTCTATAATGAAGCCGGTAACCTTCTGCTCGAAATGAAATTGTCCCCCATATCGAAGAATGGCTTCCCGCATGGCAGTGATAATATGCGGCAGCTTATTGGTGCCTATATGCGGATGCGCTTCATATATGATACGTTCATCTGCTCCAAATTGGGTGAACAACTGCAGTATCCTGTCTATATCCCCGCGCTTATTGCTGCGTGTATATAATTTGCCGTCACTGTAGGTGCCTGCACCGCCTTCACCAAAACAATAATTACTGTCGGGGTTAACGATCCCTTCTTTATTAAGTAGTGCCAGGTCACGCCTGCGTGCGCGAACATCCTTTCCGCGTTCCAGCACAATAGGTTGTATGCCTGCTTCTATTAAGCGTAAAGCAGCAAACAAACCCGCCGGTCCGGCCCCTACGATAACCACCCGGTGATCAGCTTTTGTTACATCCTTATAAATAATGGGAACGGTTGCGCGTTCTGTAAAAGGCTCATTGATGAAGACCAGCACTGTAAGGTTAATCCAGATCTGCTGGCGACTGCGTGCATCTATCGACTGCTTTAAACGGTGAAACCCGGTAATATCCAGGAATGGATGTCCCGTTTCTCTTGCTATGGCCTGCTGTACCAAATGATCATCTGCCGCTTCGGCAGGAAGTAACCTTAACGCTATTTTTTGCTGCATACAGTTAGGTATTTATCCTAAAATGTGAAATAAGAAAAGGGACCAGTTAATAACTGATCCCTTTTGCAAAGATAATATTTTGTATCCGTTATCTCAGGCGATAACCTACAGTAAAAGTAGCTGCATTGTTCCTGGCAGATCCTACTTCGCCTACCTCGGTGATACCAAACTGGTATCTGCCAGAGATGTTAAACGGTGTATGGGGGAATTCAAATTCAACACCCGCAACACCTGCAAAGTCAGTGCTTTTATAGTTGTCTTTATTAGAATACGCTATATCGGACCGTTTGCTTTTAGCGCTTAATAAGAAACCAATCTGGGGGCCAGCATATAAACTGAAACCAGAATTGGCAAGCGTGTATTTTGCCAGAACAGGTAGTGTCAGGTAATTAAGCAATTGCTTTTCTTTATAATGCATGCCTACAAGCGTGCCTTCAAATTTTGCACCTAACGTAGACCAGGCCAGCTCGGGCTGAATACCAAATTGTTCGCTTACATGAAAATTAGCGAACACACCTGCATTTAAACCAACTAAGGAACTTCTATCACTAAGAGGATTGTTTGACGATCCTACCATGGTATTGATGTTAATACCAGCTTTCAGGCCAAAGCTGATGGGGGTTGTTTTAACAGTAGATACCGTTTGTGCAGAAGAATGAATACTGATAAATGCAATTACTGCAAGCAGTAAAAACGATTTTTTCATGGTTTTTTGTTTAATTGAGCGCAAAGGAAATAAAATATATTGTAATGTGTTCCCCCGTTTTTTCACGGGTAACAAACAATTGTATTAACGGTGTCTAACAAATATTGGCGGTAGCCGGCAAATTAAAAAGGCAGATCGTCAACTACATTTTGCTCCGATGAAAAATCACTGTACGATGTATTGTCAGGCGCAGATTGCTGTGTTAATTTTACACTTTCCATTCTCCATGCATCAAGATTGGTGATATAATTCTCTCTGCCATCTTTCACCCATTTTGTTCCTTTGATATTGAACTGAACTTTTACCTCTTCTCCCATAGCATATTTATCGGGCATCGCTGTTTTATCCTGTACACATTGGAATTTAATGTAATTGGTAATAGCTCGTCCATTAACATCCTCCGTCTTCTCAATCACAAATTCGCGCGTTTTAAATGTCTCGGTCCGCTGAACAATATCAAATTTGGCAACGAGTTTGCCTGTTACTTCGTACGACATAACTTACTTTGGTTTGCGCCAAAAATAGGTCTAATTTTTTCTGTGTAACCCCAAAAAAAATTGAACCCGCCCAATTCAAAAATATGTACCTTCAAATCACTCCGTCATCTGTATGAATAAGACACGCTTCATAACAGCCATCGCTGCCATTGGTATTGTAGCTACCGCTTGCGGTACGCCTAAAAACAACACAATTAAGCTTGCTTACAAAGACTATGATATCGGTAAGACTTATGTGCCCGATACAGGTATTCAGTCGTTGTTAATACCCTATCGCGATAGTGTAGATAAGGCCATGGGAAAGATCATTGGTCAGGTTACAGCACCATTGAAGAAGAAAGCCCCCGAATCGGAACTAGGTAACTTTATGGCAGATGTCATGCGTTATATGGCAGCTAAAAAGTTTGGTAAGACTGTCGATGTGGCGGTTGTTAACTATGATGGCATAAGGGCCGATCTGCCCCAGGGGCAAATAACGCTGCGTAATATATATGAGTTGATGCCCTTTGACAATATTATAGTACTGCAGGAAGTAAAGGGCGCTGTACTCAAAACATTCCTGGATCATATTGCCGCACGCGGCGGATGGCCACTCTCAGGAGCCTCCATGCAAATACAGAACCATAAAGCTGTGAATATTCTCGTTAATGGTAAACCTATTGACGAAAATGTTGTCTATATAGTAGCGAATTCCGATTACGTTGCCAATGGTGGAGATAATTGCGATATGCTTCGTCCCCTGCCTCAGCAGAATACAGGTTACCTCTATAGAGATGCCCTTATCCAATACGTAGAAGAACTGACTGCCCAGCATAAACCCATCCAATCAGCTATTGAAAATCGTGTTACCAATGTTAAGTGATAGAAGAAAGTTCATCAGGCAATCTGTATTGGCAGGAGGAGCGGTATTTGCTTCAGGTCTGCTGCCGGGTATTGCCAGGGCTGCACCTGCCGGTAATAATATTACCATCCTCCATACCAACGATGTGCATAGCAGGCTCGATCCCTTCCCCATGGATGGAGGCAAATACCAGGGATTGGGTGGTGTAGCCAACAGGGCAACACTCATCAGCCAGATACGAAAGGAGGAGGAACATGTATTATTATTAGATGCAGGCGATATTTTTCAGGGCACCCCCTATTTTAATGTATACAAGGGTGAACCCGAAATAAAAGCGATGAGCCGTATGCAATACGATGCCGTTACCATGGGTAATCACGACTTCGATGGCGGTATCGAAAATTTTGCAACACAACTTCAGCACGCTTCTTTCCCTGTTCTTGTATGTAATTATGACTTTACAGGCACCGCTATGGAAGGAAAATCGCTCCCATACAAGGTTTTTGAAAAAGCTGGCCTGAAAATAGGTGTATTGGGAGTTGGTATAGAACTGCAGGGACTGGTGCCGGAAAACCTGTACGGCAAAACTGTTTATAGCGACCCTATAACCGCTGCTAATACCAATGCGAACATTTTACGACGTAAAGAAGGCTGCGACATGGTCATTTGTTTATCGCATCTTGGGGATAAATATGACGATGGAAAAATAAGTGATGAAATTCTCGCAAAAGAATCGTATGATATAGACCTCATCATTGGGGGCCATACACATCGTTTTTTTGCACAGCCGCGTAGCTATAAAAATCGTTCTAATGCCGATGTAATAGTGAATCAGGTAGGTTGGGCAGGCATACAATTGGGGCGATTGGATTTTAATCTTGACAGAGGAAAAAAGAAAAATTTGGTGAAAGCTAATACTGTTGTTATTGGGGAAAAAGCAAGGGACTAAAAAATTTTTTTTTCAACACTAAAGATTCGATATTCGCCCTCTGTCTCAAAAATTTTTTCAACATAAGTGAAGAAGTTTTTTTGGACCATTTTCCGAAGCCCTATTAAAGAAATCTTGATAAATCTTTTACTAATTATATGGCAAAGACCGCTGAAACAGTTTGGATCAATTGCTTAAAGATAATTAAGGACATTGTAGAATGGCAACATTTTAAAACCTGGTTCGAGCCTATAAAACCTGTAGAGCTGAAGGAATCTGTATTGATGATACAGGTGCCCAGCCAGTTCTTCTTTGAATATCTGGAAGAACATTACGTTAACCTCCTGGCAAAAACACTGAAACGTGAATTAGGTAAAGAAGCGCGCCTCGAATACCGCATCATGGTCGATAGCGGTAATAATGGTCGTAATGGTTCCATGGATATTCCTGCCAGCACGGCAAGGACATATACTAACAATGAAATGGACTTTCCGCTGGTGATCAACAATCCGGTTAAGAATCCCTTTGTGATTCCAGGATTGAAGAAAATGCAGATCGATCCGCAATTGAATCCTATTTATACCTTCGATGCCTTTATCGAAGGCGATTGTAACCGTGTGGCCCGCAGGGCAGGTAAAACTGTTGCGGAAAAACCCGGAGCCAACTCTTTCAATCCATTAGTAATATATGGTGGGGTAGGACTTGGCAAAACACACCTGGCGCAAAGTATCGGTAATGAAGTAAAAAGGCTGCACCCTAATAAAGTGGTATTATATGTAAGCAGCGAAAAATTCATCAACCAGTTCCAGGATCATAGCCGTAACAACGCTATCAACGACTTTATTCACTTCTATCAGCTGATAGATGTATTGATGATCGATGACGTGCAGTTCTTTGCACGCGCCGAAAAGTCACAGGATGCATTCTTTGCTATCTTCAACCACCTGCATCAGAGTGGCAAGCAACTGATCTTAACATCCGATAAAGCGCCTAAAGACCTCGACGGCATGCAGGAGCGCCTGCTTAGCCGCTTCCGCTGGGGATTAAGCGCCGATCTTCAGCTTCCCGACTACGACACCCGTATCGAGATCCTGGAGAAGAAAATGAAGAACGATGGCCTCGATATGCCCAAAGAGGTAGTGAAGTATGTGGCTTATAATATCAGTACCAACGTTCGCGAACTCGAAGGCGCATTGATCTCCTTATTGGCCCAGTCTTCTCTCAACAAAAGAGAGATTGATCTCGAACTGGCTAAAAAGGTGCTGCGCAACTTCGTTAAAACCAGCAGTAAGGAAATTACCATCGAAGCCATTCAAAAAATGGTATGTGAATACTTCGACGTATCGTATGATAAGCTGTTGCAGAAAACACGTAAACGTGAAATAGTACAGGCACGCCAGATAACAATGTACCTGGCTAAAGCATTCACCAAAAATTCCCTGAAAACAATCGGAGAACATTTCGGTGGCCGCGATCATACTACAGTGATCCATAGCTGTCAAACAGTAAAAGACCTGATGGATACCGACAGCCTGTTCCGTGAAAACGTGATGGAGTTAACACAAAAAGTACAACTGGCTGCGATGTAAAAAGAGGCAGTAAAATGATTTTCAATTTTTTGGCCTTCAAATTTTGAAATATCACTTTTACGCTTATCTTTGCAGCCCTTGAATTTAGATATTCAACGGTGAGGTGGATGAGTGGCTGAAATCAGTAGTTTGCTAAACTGCCGTACGGGTTAAACTGTACCAAGGGTTCGAATCCCTTCCTCACCGCAAGCTTTAAGCCTCCGAATCGAAAGATCCGGGGGCTTTTATATTAATGCAGCTTCCCAGGTTTCTCGCGCTGAAAAGAAAAATCAACGGGGATATTTAGCATCCCCCAAATTTTCAACTTGATCCAAATCAACCTGGTTCGCTTGATCCCGGATAACGGAAGGGCTTAAACGCAAAATTGCCCAACTGGTGGGCAATTTGCTGAAAAGACAACCCTGCTAAAAAAATTGATAAGTCTATTGCATGCTGGACAGGTATTGAATAGTGCCTGCCGGCTCATTTCATTTATTCAGTATTCTATTTACATTCGCTTCCGCTATCTTCAATTCAATCTTGGCGTCAATGACGTTGTTATAGGCCTGCAGCCATATTGTTTGTGCTTCCAGTACATCTCTGCCGGTAATGGTACCTGCTTTAAGCCGGTCATTACTGAGTTTCAAATTCTCTCCCGCCTGTTGTAACGATAAGCTGGTTAAGCTGATTCTCTGGTGACACTGGTCTAGCTGTAGATATGCCTGCTTCAATTCTATATTGATTTGCTCGGTGCGATCTTTCAGTTGTAATGACTGTGCATTGATTCTATGATCTTGTTCCCGCACCCTGCGTTTTCTGACCCCCCAGTCGAAAATGGGTACATTCACATTGAGCATACCATAATAGCTTGCCAGGAAATTACTATTGTTCGATGGGTTAACGCCCTGTTTCCCCATAGACATGATACCATTCGCTCCCAGCCTCACGGAAGGCAATGACTCCGCTTTCAGTAGCTGACGCTGAATTTCTGCCGATTCAAGTGACTTTTTAAGGATGCCTATTTCTGCGTTGTCTGCTTGTGTAGTTATACCGCCTGCATTCACGAAAAGCGCTTCTCCCGTACTGATGGAAGTATCTGCTATAATAACGTATGCCGAATCGCTTATGCCAATTATTTGCTTCAGGTTATCTTCTGCAATAAGTAAAGCATCCTTCGCACGCCGGAGCGCAAGCTCACTTTCTGTTAACTGAACCTTGGCCCTGAGTACGTCATTTTTGTAGATGATGCCCGCCTGGTACTGCGTGTTGAAATCGTTATATAAAGTTTCCAACTGCTTTATACTCTGCCGGGCAAGCTTTACCTGTTCATGGCTGGCAACAAACTGCCAGTAGGCCCTGGTTGTATTATACTGCACGTCCGATGTCGTGAGTAGCTTGCGTGTTTCCTCAATTTCAAGGCTCTTTGCCGCCGCAGATCGCGATAGTTTGGTTCTTCCGCCGCTATAAATATCCTGCCCCACGCTTACGCCGGGATTGACCGCATATTCAGGTAATAAACTGTTGAGTGGCCTTCCAAAGTAAAAGCCCATGACAGAACCATCCAAGGTTGGTTTGCCGGCAATATCCCTTTGCTGTTTAGCTTCTTTCGCCGCTTCCACATTTTCCTGCGCAGCACGGATATTATTATTGTTGGCTTTGGCCATTTTTAAACAGTCTTCCAGTTGTAACACTTGTTGTGCGCGCGCACTGCCCAGCGTCGCTAATCCAATTATCAGCGTGAACAGTAAATGGCTCACATTTTTATCTAAACTGTAATTCATCGTTTTCCTGTTTCTGTCATTGTTATAAGTGAGAAGGCTTGTATTGAATAGGATCATGATAATCCGGTTGAGGCAAATCCTGCACGGAAGGAGCCGGCTTAATAAAGCGATAGTAAAGCACAGGCACAATAAATAGGGTCATGACCATTGATGCCAGAAGTCCTACCGCCAGTACACTGCCGAGAGGAGCCCATAAAGGCGACTTCCCGAGAATCATAGGAACTACCCCTATTGCTGCTGCCGAAGATGTAAGAAAGATCGGCCGCATCCTTCGCTTCGCAGATGCCAGCGCTGCTGCTTTTGTTGTATAACCATGTTCCCGTACCAGCTCATCTGCATAATCCACAAGAATAATCCCATTGCGAACCACAATTCCCATAAGACTGATAACTCCCATAAAGGCTGTAAAACCAAAAGGATTTCCTGTAACGATCAATCCAAGCATAGCACCTAATATGCTAAGCGGGAAAGTGGCCAGTACAATCAATACTTTACCAATATTCTTAAATTGAAACAACAAGGTCAGAAATATCAGTACTATACTTATCATAAGCGATTTTGCCATATTGGGGCCGCTTTCTCCGGCAGATTCTTCCTCACCTCCATAACTGATTGATATGCCGGAGGGGAGCTTTAAGCGCGCTATTTCGGGCTTTATCTGCTGCATGATTACAGAAGCTTTAATACCCAGTTGCGCTTCCGAAAGCACCGTTAATGTACGTAACCCGTTGCGGTGAGCAATCACGCCGGTATGCCAGCTAGGCTCTATGTCCGCTACTGCTTTTAAAGGAACTTTGGTATTGTACCTGCTGGTAATATAAATATGTTGTAAATCATCAAAGCTGCTGCGGTTGGCAGTATCCAGGCGTAACAATATATCTATTGGCTTATCTCCTTCCCAAAGTGTAGAAACCGGGTAGCCCTTTACTTCCGCTCCAAGCGCTTGTGTAATAACACTATTGCTCACTCCCAGTCGCGCCGCTTCATCCTCTTTGATAACGGCCCTGGCTCCAAAATAATCGTCCTGGTAATCGGTCCTTATCCAGTTGGTTCCCCTGGCCTGGCGTAAAATCCGGGCTACCGCTTCGGCAACACGTTTTTGATCGTTTAAATTGTCGCCGGAGATCCTTACCTCCACAGGAGCTGGTGTTTGCTTCAGCGACAGTTGCCGGATGCGCACATAACCGTTGGGCAAAAAATCATGAAATTTTACAAGGTACTCGTGTACCATATCTTCAGTGGCTTCATTACTGATAGTATTAATAAAAATCTGGGCGTAGTTCTCGCGCGGAGTTTCCGGTGCGTAGTTGCTATGAAAACGGGGAGAGCTGGTGCCAACAAAGCTGGCTACTCTTACTATCCGCTTATCATCTTTAATGGCTGCTTCTACTTTCTTAACCGCCTTATCCGTTTCTTTGATATCAGTTCCGTTCTCCATCCATAACTCGATATTGAACTGGCTTCGTTCAGCCGTAGGAAATAATTCCTGATCTACCCTGGTGCCCAGGAAAAAGCCGGCAAACACTGCCAGTACCCCGGCTGTTAACGTACTCTTAGGCCAGCGAAAACAAAATTCTACTGCACGGTTATACCAGTCCTGCATCCGGTCAAGCATGTTTTTGCGCACAGGCCTGTCGCTGATTTTATGCTTAAGCCCCTTCTTAAGAAACAGGTAGCACAAATAAGGAGTTAACAGTATCGCTACCAGGAATGAAGCAAATAAAGCTACTGATACGGCAACGGGTAGTGCCTGGATAAATTCTTTGGTGAGCCCGTTAAGTACAAAGGCTAAAGGCAGAAATGCAAAAATAATCGCTGCGGTAGCGGTAAATACCGGGATCATAAGCTGCGTGGCACTTTGCCAGGCTGCCGTCCAGTTGGGGATACCTTCATCGAGTTTCTCAATGTAGTTGTCTACAATTACAATGGCATCGTCAACCACCATGCCCAATACAATGATCATAGCTGCCAGTGTTACCTGGTGAATTTCAATACCTATGATATTCAGCACGGCGAAAGTCACTGCTATCGATACCGGGGCGGCTATTGCAGAAATAGAAGCTATTCTCAAAGGTAAAAGCAGCATCACTACTATAATAACCGATGCAATGGCCATCGCAAACTCAAACATGAAATGACTGACACGCTCACGCACCACCTCGGGCTGGTCTACGATCACATTCACCGATACATCGGAAGGCAGCATTTGCTTTACCTGTCCAATCTTTGCTTCCAACTGCTTGCCCAGGTCCACGATGTTCCGTCCGGGCTGCATTTGTACCGTAAGCATCATTACATTCCGGTCGCCAACTTTGATATAACTGCTCAACTCTTCATAACGCCGCTCAATACGCGCTATATCTTTCAGGCGTATAACCCTGCCTTCAGGCGTGCTGTAAACAATTTGCGCTGCAATGGAATTCTCATCCTTGAACCGGCTATCTGCAAAGATGGGGACATTATTGGCCGCCAATGTAATGTTACCCGTTGCATTGGTTACATTTTGTACTTGCAGTACAGAAGCGATAGTTGAAAAATCAATACCAAGGCCTCGTAACTTTTCATCGTCGACTGTTACATAAATCTGCTGCCGCTGGCCGCCATAACGATTGATCTTCGATACCGCGGGAAGCGTTTTAATACCATCCTCCAGCTTGTCTACATATTGCTCCAGTTCTGCGTAACTGCGGCCGGCAGCGCTAACCGTAATCATTTGCGCCACAACATCGCCGAAATCACTATTCACCACGGGGCCTAAAACTCCCTGCGGTAACGACTGCCGCAAACTGGTATTAAGCCCATGCTGCAATGTGCTCCAGAACTTTTTAGGATCTTTTACATCTTCATTAAGTTCTACAGTGATAACTGCCTGGCCGTTCTTGGTTTCTGAATGTGTTTTCTCCTTACGCACTTCCTCGAAGCTGAACAGGTATTGCTCTATTTTATTGGTGACCTGCTTTTCAACCTGCAGCTCGTCTGCCCCTGGATATTGAGCGTATACAAGCCCCTGCCTGACTGTAATCCTGGGATCTTCACTACGGGGCATAGTAAGTAAGGCAATGATTCCTACTATCACCAGTACAGCGGTTATCACCAGTGTTATCTGGTGATATTTCATCGACGCCTCAATAATATTTAACCTTCGCTTTTGCATGATTGCCAGACTCTTTAAAATGTTTATAAACGGTTTATCAGTGTTACCTGCTGCCCGTCATGTAATTTGTTCTGCCCCTCTGTTACAACCAGGTCTTTATCCTGTATTCCACCTAGTAGCATTACCTCATTCGATAACAACTTTCCCGTTCTTACCCTTTTGCGGATAGCCCGGTTGTTTTTATCAACTATATACACATAGGGAATATCATCCGCATCTCTTATAATAGCTTGCGCCGGAACAGAAAGCTGCGAGATGGTATGACGGGTCGATACATTAATGGTACTAAGCATGCCGGGAAGTATTTTTCCGGTGCTGTTGCCTAGCCGCACTTTTACAATAAAAGTCCGGCTTGCATTATCTGCCTCAGGATTGATGATGGAAATTTTCCCCCGCAGCGAATCTTTTAAGGCAGGAATAGTGACGGTAACTTCATCTCCAATGCCAATTCTGGCAATATCTTCTTCGGTAATGGATGCCTGGGCATATACCTGGTCTGTTTTAACGATGCTGAATGCATTTACGCCTGGGCCTGCCGCTGCTCCTTTTTCGATTTGTTTGGAAGAGATAATGCCACTGAATGGCGCAAATATTTTAGTATCATTCAACCGCTTTAACGCGAGATTTCTGTTGATTTCAGCCTGCGCCAGCGCTACCTTCGCTGCAATAAAATCACGCTCAGGTAAACTCCCGCTTTGATGCAGGAGATTCAATCGCGCAAAATTATCTTTCGATTGTTCAAGGCCTGCCTCGGTGAGCAGCATGTTGTTCCTGTATTCTGTTGGTTCAAGAGCTGCCAGTAATTGTCCGGAATTTATATGCTGCCCTTCTTGCACATAAACCCCGGATACCTGCCCCGGAACCAGGAAGCTGAGTGTTACCTGGTTATCTGCTGCAATGCTGCCGCTGTACGAAAGTGTTTCGGCCTTGTCTTTTAACATAACGGCAGTGGCTTGCACCTTCACCACTTCTTCATTTAATTTGATCTCTTTGTTTCCATGTCCACACCCTGCGATTACAAAAGCCGATACGGCAACGGGGAAGATGGAGTAATATTTATTTTTCATTTGATTCAACCTGTTTTGTTTATTATCAATCACCCGGCTATACTTCGCTCATTGCCCGATAGCGCATTCTGCCGAAAAGAGATATGTGAAGTGGTCTGTTGCTGCGCTGGAAAATTTCCGGCAGCCCGGCAGATTATTGAATGAAGAGCAGGTGTTGCTTATCAAATCAAAACAGCCTACATCTTCCGGTTATAGCAACACGCTGCTCTTTCATTCGTTTCAGTCAAAGGGGGGCGTTTATTGTGCCTGCTGAGAGGTTTCCAGCCATTCTTTCCACGTGTCCATTCTTTGTTCAATAACAGGTGCTATCAGGGGCCAGGCAAAAGCCCCCAGTAGCAAACGTGATGGTGGGTTTGCTGCTTCTATTACTTTTAAAATGGCTGAGCTGGTGGCCGAAGGATTGCCTGGCTTATAACCTTCGGCCATCTTCATCAGGTGATCTCTTACCGGCTGATACGCTGCAATAGGATTGCTGTGTGAAGAAGATACGGTTTGCCAGTCGGTAGCATAACCTGCCGGTTCAATAAGGGTTACTTTTACGCCAAATATTCCCACTTCGTGACCCAATGCTTCGCAAAGCCCTTCAATTGCCCATTTTGAAGCATTGTAGATCCCCAGGCTCGGAAATGCAGTGATTCCGCCTATGCTCGAAACCTGCAGTATATGGCCCGACTGCTGCTCCCTCATAATAGGCACTACTGCCTGAATAATCCAGAGTGAACCAAATACGTTTGTTTCGAATTGCTTTCTGGCTTCCTCTTCCGTGAGCTCTTCTATAAATCCGAAATGACCATAACCGGCATTGGAAATTAATATGTCAATACGATGAAAGTGTTCAACTGCTGCTGCCACCGCTTCATGACATTGGCTTCGGTTGGTTACATCAAGCTGTAAAGGCAACACATTCTCTGCATATTTCTCTGTCAGATCATTAAGGTCAGACAGCTTCCTCGCTGTTGCAACTACAGCATAGCCTTGCTGCAATAAAGCTTCAGCCCAATGTCTGCCAAATCCTTTAGATGCCCCTGTGATAAAAACTACCTTTTTCATTTTTGATAATTTATTTATTATTATCAAAAATAGCTTGGGTACTATGTTTTCATCTTATACAAATCAACGTATTCTGTATACGATTTCAGGTAATTAATGTGGCGTGTATAATGGTGTGCGCCGGCAGTAAGAATTAATGGAAGGGGCGATTAATTTAAGTTCCGGAACTGCTGGGGGGTACAGCCTGTTTTTTGTTTAAATAACCTGCTGAAATATTGGGGATATTCAAATCCCAGTAAATAAGCGATTTCACTGATGCTTTTGTCTGTATTCCTTAAAATGTTCTTTGCCTCTTCAATCACATAATAATGAATATGATCCTGGCCATTTCTTCCCGTTTCCTTCTTTAGTAAATCGCTCAGGTAGTTGGGTGACAAATTAACTTTCTCTGCCAGGTAAGATACCGTTGGTAGTCCTTTTTCTTTTAAAATATCTGAATCGAAATACTGCTGTATTACCTTCTCTACTTGTGAAATTACATCCCGGTTGCTATTTTTTCTTGTTATAAACTGCCTGCCATAATACCGGGAACAATAGTTTAATAGTACCTCTATGTTCGAGACAATCAGGTTCTGGCTATAGGTATCAATATTCTCCTCCAGTTCGCTCTGTATTTTCAGTACACAGTCAAGTAGTGTTTGTTTTTCCTTTTCCGATAAATGCAGTGCTTCCGAAGTTTCATAAGAAAAAAATGTATAATCTTTCATCTTGGAACCCAGCGTGGTACCCCTTACCAGGTCTGGATGAAAAAAAAGCCCCCACCCAACCATATCATCTTTCTTTTCTATATCGCTGTCCATAGTCATCACCTGCCTGGGGGCAATACAAATCAAACTTCCTTCCTGGAAATCATATAACTTTCTTCCATAGCGGATTTTGTTGGCGCAATAATTCTTGAACATGATAGCGTAAAAATTGCAGCTAACCCTTATATCCTCATGGATGTGTTCATCTATTTTACTGAAATCAATAACTGCTGCGAGAGGGTGTTTCGTTACACCTTGTACAAAATTATTGATCTCAGATATGCTATGCAATTGCATAATAGGTTTCATATAAATCAGTTTTAGTGCCGGCTCTATAGCTATTGCATGATCTTTGGCTTACTTATAACGATGAAAACTTGCCGTTTTTCCCAGTAGGGAAACGCCCATATAACCACGCAAAAACATTTTACCATCCTTGATCCATGCTTTACAATTGTAGTAGTCGCCACTTGGAGCATTATAAATTTTACCATCTACATATTCTTCTCCATTCCAGTTAAGCCCGGTAAGGCTTACGATTCCAATCAGGTTCCTGGAACGCAGCTTGGTGTCGGGGTTTTTAACATCCTTCTTGGAGGTGACGCCATCGCTCTCTACAATCTGCGCTCCCCATAAATATTTACCCAGATATTTACCATTTTCTTTGTAGATCTCCATCCTTACGTCTTTTTTGTCCGACTCCCAGATGCCTACAATCGCACTCTCTCCTGTTTGGGCAAATGATTTGGAAAATAATGCCAGTACTAGGAAAAACAGAATTCTGATTGATTTCATTTTTTTAGTTTTTTTTGTTTTAAGATTACATTTGGCTCATAACTATTCTATCAAACATATTATCTCCAAGGTAAGTACGCATCCAAACCATTGGTTTGGCAAACTTGCCGACACGGTAACGTGTTTTGGGCTTGCTGCTATTTACTATTTTAATAATAGTATTGGAAATGACTTCTGGCTTTGAAGAGCCGTTTCCTTCGGCGGATTTTTTTGTACCCTCGATAATTTTTTCCATCATGTTCCTGTAAGCGCTATCCTTCCTGATTTTAGCAAAACCGTCCAGCAATACAGAGCCAAATTCAGTAGCAATAAATCCTGGTTCAAGTACAACAACATTGATGTTGAATGGCTTCAGTTCAAGTCGTAAACAGTCGCTTAGTCCCTCTACTGCATGCTTACTGGCATGATACCAGGCTCCCATAGGGAAATACATTTTGCCGCCCATTGAAGAAGTGTTAATGATTGTGCCGCTTTTGGCTTTCCGCATATGAGGAACAACCTTTTGCGTCATTGCTGCCATACCAAAAACATTCACCTCCATTTGTCTCCTGGCTTCTTCCAGCGGAACATCTTCCACTGAACCATAAAGGCCAAATCCTGCGTTATTCCATAGTATGTCTATCCTGCCTTGTTCTTTGATAATTGTATCTACAACATCCTGTATCTCATTTTCCCTGGTTACATCCATTTTGATGGGATGTCCTCCCAGTTTTTTGAGATCTTCCATCTGGTCAATCCTGCGGGCTACAGTGTATACGGTGTGTCCTTCTTGTATAAGCTTTTGGGCTGTTTCTTTACCCATCCCTGAACTTGCACCTGTAATTAGTATTACCTTTTTCATTTTTTTCTATTAAATTAATAAATCAAAGATCATTTATAAATGTTCCTTGCTGCTAATACTAATTACTGGTAATTGTATACTTTTCTCAGATGTGGAAAAAAGGTGCTGAAATGAGCCCGGTTAGGCAACATAATTTTTTGAAATCAATCTGTTATATGGTAGTTGGGGGCCGGTTATTCGAACGATCCTTGTGCGTGGGCAACCTGGTTGCCCCAGGTGGTGATGGCGTTTAAGACGGGAACAAAGCTGTATCCCAAGTCAGTTAAACTATAAATTGTTTTTAGCGGAGGTTTTTGACCCAATACTTTTTTCGAAACCAGGCCGTCTTTCTCCAGTTGTTTCAGTTGTATGCTCAAAGTCATTTCCGTTACGGCCGGCATTTCTTTGCGAAGTTCGTTGTATCTTTTTTCGCCGTCTTTCAGATGGTAAAGTATTACTGCCTTCCATTTACCACCTACCAGGTCCATGGTTAAGCTTACCGTACAGGGGTAAGTTTTTCCATTAAGTTTTACAGAATCTCCAATACACTCTGGTTTCATTTTAAACTTTTTTAGACCTATCCAATTAGATAGTTATTGTTAATGAAGGTACCCGGAAATAGCTTTGTACTATAAATATGATAGTATCAGATATAAAGATAAGATTATGGCACTAATTATTCTGGCGCATCCCGATATCGATAAGTCATTTGCGAACAAAACCATTATGGAAGCACTCCGGGAAAAGGCTCCGGGTATTGAAATAAGGAACATTGCTAATTTGTATCCTGATTATAAAATCGTTGCCCAGGCGGAGCAGGAGGCTTTGCTCAGGCATCACACGATAATCTTTCAGTACCCTTTTTACTGGTATAATATGCCTGCCATTTTAAAGCATTGGTTCGATGTGGTGTTTGAATACCAGTTTGCCTATGGCTCAAGAGGTGACAAGCTTAAAGGCAAAAATTTTGTACCGAGTTTTACTGTGGGAGCACCTGAAAAAGAGTATTACACACTAGGCGAACATCATTTCCACGTAAATGAATTTTGTAAAAACCTGGAGCAGACTGCCTATTACGCACAAATGAATTACATCAGCCCCGTTTACTTTCATGGCACTTCTCTGGCTGCCGGTTATACAGAAAACGACATAAAATGCAAGGCAAAAGAGCATGCAGCCAAACTTATGGCGCTGATCGAAACGTTGAAATGACGTTGTGTCAATGCCGGCACGACTTGCGCTACCTGGTTTCTGCCGTCTATTCATTAAAAAAGCTCAAATTTGCGGATATGGAACATTTAGTTATTCGCCCGCTAAATAATGAAGACGCTTCAAAAGCGGTGGAGTTGATACTTCCCATCCAGCAAATTGAATTTAATGTTCCCGTAACCATCGATGATCAGCCCGATCTGCTCGATATTGAAGCCTGTTATCATAGAACAGGCGGCTGTTTCTGGGGGGCATTCAGCGGCGGACAACTGGTAGGTACTATTGCTCTTATTGTAACTCCGGACAACAACGGTGTCATCAGGAAGATGTTTGTAAAAAAGGAATACCGGGGGAAGGAAGCGGGGATAGCGCAACGGCTGTTAAATACGCTGATAAAATACAGTGAGCATAATGGAGTCATTCACCTGTACCTGGGAACTGTAGAGGCGTTGAAAGCCGCCCAGCGATTTTATGAACGTAATGGTTTTGAAAGCATACCTAAGGGTAACTTGCCGAAAAGCTTTCCTTTAATGGCTGTTGATACCTTATTCTATTCCCGGAAGTTATGATCACTCACGTTCAAACAGGCGTAGTTGTCCGGTAAGCTCAAACTCAACAGCATATCTCTCTCGTGATCCTTCAAACGAACGCGGATACCAAAGCAGGCCTTTGCGGGTATTGACCAGGTAAATATGAGTTACATCCGCTGCTCCCTCTATTTCCTGTTTCTTTTTCCTGAAGGTTTTTGCGATACGCGATACTGCACGGAACGCTATCTTGTCAAGCGAAAATAGCCGCTCCTGCCACGGATCTTTGATTGAAGTGACTACTGGCTTGGGTTGTTGCCACTCGCCTTTTTCATAATAATATTCGTCAAGATGTTCTGCATTATGCGGATCCTGGATTTCCAAACGGATGCGGCCATCGTCATAAAAATGAATATCCTCCAATACCCGGATAGCCTCTTTAGGGACTCCCAGTCGCTTTATAAGCGCATATTCGGCACTATCCAGGGTAGCTTCGTTGGTCCAGTCAAAGCTAAAAGCCGGCTGATCCTGTAATGGCACAGCGCTGGTGTTGTTTCCGGCAACACCAGCTTTATCTGCCAGGGTGTCTTCAATTGTATCCTGGAAATTGGTTTTAAACAGCATACCTGCAATAGCCGTACAGATAACGGCCGCCAGCGTTATACGTAAGAGGGCAGATCGCTTCATGATATATTTGTATTGGCAATTAACACTTCTTCTAATTCCACGTGCTGCGGATGGGCAGGAAGATAAAAGATAGGAATCTCTTTAAGCTCCGCAAATTGCCCCATTTCCAATGGCGATACAAGTTTTTTGGTGCTCACCTGGTGCCTATTTCCACGCTCGTCGTTGAAACGCAGCTCTAAACGGATCATATGCGAATCATTGACCGTAGTGCCTGTTTGTTTTAGTGACAATACTTCTGCTATCGTCCTTCTGCCCTTATAGAGCAGGTAGGGGTTTTTACGTATGTTCAATAGCTTGATAAAAACAAAGTAAAGTATAAGTGCCACAAAAAGGGCAATGAGTGGGATCAGCAACAGCGGGTGCGAAGCCGATAAAAAACGCCAGCCATAGCCCCTATTTTCCTGTTGATAGGCATAGCAATAATAACCCACTATGCCAGCGGCAGGCGCCAGTACAATAATCGTCCTTATCAGCACATTTATGACGCTTATCTTATAATCCGAATCCTGTAAAATGCAATAGGGAGTCCGGCGCAACTCCTCGTCTACGAGAAGTTGCGCGTTTGCTCCCCGGGCAAATCTATTACGTTCCGGATACCGGTCTTTCAGTACCAGGCTATCTTCAATCATGGTGCCTGCAAAATTCTTCAGCTTAAAGCTGATAGATAAAACAGGCCATTGACCATCTTTTATTTTCCTTACATTGTTAATGACTATAGGTATCGATCTGCCGTATAGCTGCAGGTAGCGTATGCTCCTTATTTTGGAAAACAAAGAAAATACGCCGGCATAGGCCAATGACACCCAACAAAGCGACCATAGGAAAACAGAAAGGAAGAGATATAATATGGCCCTGTATGGCGAGCTATTTGCCAGCTGATAAGGGCTCTTTAATCCCGTACCATAGTAAATGATACACGGATGTACAAAGATGAAGTAGGCGATAAACAGCCCCCAGAAAATAATGAATCCGTATTTTTTCAAAGCGTATAATTAAGAGCAGCTCCTATTCTGCACCTTTCAGCGTAAAACAAACTCCTGAATACTTTTGTTTATCGCTGCCGATATACGAAGCATCGTAGTTTTTCTTTTCCGGCTCTCCTAATTGTTCCTTCAGGAGTGAGTAGTTCACTTTTTCTACACGACTTTCCCACTCATTGTCAGAGGAGGGTTTTATAGGTTCGAGGTTTTTCATTTCAAATACAACATGCAGTGGCGTGGTCTGTTTGGAGCGCCTTACAAACAGGGTATCTCCTTCTATTTTCTGTATCAGGATCCAGCCTTCAGGCAATCCATCGACACTGTTACCGTCCTTGTCGGTAAAAAACACGACGCCATAACGCTGTCCCTCTTTTACTTGCATTAACTGTGCTTTCATATGTGATTGCTGGTTGCCCAGCTCGTTCATCTTTGCCTTGTTTTTAAAGTGCATAAACACAGCCACAACGGCTATCGCTACGACAGCATAGAGCATGCCTTTCCAAAGCTGAAAATAGGGGATGGTAAATGTTTGCTTAAAGCGATTGATCTCTTGCTTAAGCTCCTCTGAATAATGTTTTGAGCGTACCTTCTGACCGTTTTTGTTGTAAACGCGGGCCACCTTCATGAAGCCGCCACCAAAGGGCAGCCCTATAAACGTTCGGGCAGGAACTACTATTTTAATCTGGTACTGCGAGGGGGTGGGTTCATTGGTAAGTTGGGTTTCTATCCACTTCTCTCCTAAAACATAATCGTAAAGACCGTAAACTAAAAACATATGTTAACAAAATTGGTGTACTTCAATGAATGCTATTCCGATCTTCCCTTTCATTCATACCTTATCTAAGGGACTGCAAAGCCGAACAGGATAGCTTATATTTTGTCATCGGTATACTAATCAATATTTGTTCCATATAAAAAAGTATAAAAAAAGATAGGGCGAAATCAGAGTTTTTTTTATTGCCATCATCTTCCGCCACTATTTATCATTCTGTCTCTGTTGTTATTCTCCTATTGGCTTGTTGGTGCTTATGGCCAGTCTGTTCCAGGTATTGATGGTGGCAATGGACAGCAGTATCTGGGCGATTTGGTTGTCGGTAAATAATTGTTTGGCTTTTGCATATGTTTCGTCACTCAGGCCATGTTGATGGACTAAAGTAACTTCTTCCGTCATCTGGAGAATGACGCGTTCTTCTTCGGTATAAAGTGTTGTTTCCCGCCATGCGTTCAGTAGAAAGATCCGTTGCTGGGTTTCTCCATACTTCAGTGCGTCTTTGGTGTGCATGTCCAGGCAAAATGCACATCCGTTGATCTGTGATGCGCGAATTTTTATCAGCTCTTTCTGGATTTTGGTGAGCGAAGAATGCTGAAGCGTAACTTCCAGGGCATACATCGCTTTATAGGCAGCAGGCTCCAAGGCTGTGATGTCGATACGGTTATTCATAAAATATGTTTTTGCTATGAATGTTAATGTTGTTTATGTTCTTGTGATCACGGGTACAAAGCTAGCAGCCACCTGCAGCAACATTCTTAAGCTGGTTTAAGAAATGCCGTTTATGACGTAAATTGTAAGCCTTGAAAAACTATTCCCATGCCCATACATGTAGCTATCACCCGGAAGGTGCTTCCCGGAAAGGAAGAAGAATTTGAAGTGGCCCTTCGCGACTTTCTGGGACAATCTTTTGCACATGAAGGTGTGCACGGCGCCATGATGATCACCGCCTTAAAAGAAGATGGTAAAAACGAAATAGGGATTCTCAGAACCTTTGCCGATGAAAGGGAGCGTGATGCGTTTTATAATTCAAAACTTTTCAAGGATTGGGATGCTTATGCTTCCACATTAACCGAAGATCCGGTGTATCGTCATCTGACAGGACTTGAGGCATGGTTTCGTACGCCAACACCCCCACCCAGGTGGAAGATGGCTGTAGCTACTTTATGTGGTGTTTTTCCTACCAGCTTATTCCTTTCGTTTACGGTGGGGCCATTGATACAAAAGTTACCGCCGCCGCTGCGTTTGCTGATCATCGCTGGCTGCATGGTGGCGCTATTGACCTGGGTGGTAATGCCGGTAGTTACCAAAGTATTGAGGAGATGGCTGAAACCTGTAAAACCTTAGATCGGATGATATCACCCGCCTTTTATTTGCAGAATCAGGCGGGTAACTATAAAGCAGCTTCGGCGGCGCCTCTCAGGTAAGGCTGCTGCCGAAGCCAGGTGCTTAGTACTTGCGCGCAAACTCTTTTGCAAAGTCTTCGAGCTTTGTCTTTCCGTTTGCCGGGGAGCCTGTTTGCTGAAAGTCGGCCAATATGATACCGTTACGGATGCCTGTACCCATTTCGGTATATAAGCCTGCGATTTCTTCCGGTACACCTGCCTGCGTCATACCTGCTAAAGCCTGCGCGTCGGTAAATTCCACCCAGGGAAGCGTTGGCAATCCTATCGCTTTGCCTAATTCCGCAGCCACTTCTGCCGGCTGACGCATATCGCTTACAATATAACGCACAGTTTTTCCTTCGGGTGATTGCCGGAGTGCATCAGCTGCTGCAGTTGCAATATCTTCCGGATGTGCTAGTGCTAAAGGAGTGGTTGCGGGGAAATTGGCACCCATAATACCCGCGCCTTTGATCAATGGAACATCATTATAGAAATTGGTAAAGAAGTAGCCTGCTCTGAGGAAGGTGACTGATACATTTTCCAGCTCACTATATAATTTTTCAATACGATGGAGTCCTGTGATAGGTCCGGTGCCACCAGGAGCATCTGCGCCAATGCTGCTCAGCATTACTACATGTTTTACGCCGGTTTCGGCAATAGCTGTGGCAAAGGCCCTGCCTGCATCTACTGTGTTGTTAATGATATTGCTGCCGCCCATATTGGGAGGTGTCATCGCAAATACTGCTGCTGCATCATTAAGGGCCTGTTTCAGGAAGCTGGCGTTGCTAACCGAGCCAATGGCCGCCCTGGCGCCCAAAGCCTCAATATCTGCTTTCCTGTCTGAGTTGCTGCTGATCACCGTTACGGTATGTCCTGCAGCTACCAGCTGCTTTGTCAAGGGGCGGCCTATGTTTCCTAAAGAACCTGAAATTGTAATATTCATCGTGTTTGTTTTTATTTCGGAAACAAAGCTACCTTTGTACTTACTTTTATACAAGTACCTACCCCAAAGTAAGTGTCATGGCAGCTATAAAACAGTCATCAACGATACAGGAAAACAAGCAGTACGCGCTTGATCTATGTCCCGTTACCTATGTAATGGAAAAAATAGGCGGCTATTGGAAGCCCATTATTCTCTACCATCTGTCAACCGGCGACAAGCGTTACAGTGAATTGAAAAAAGCCATCCCCGCGATCACGGAGAAAATGCTGATCCAGCATCTGAAGCAGCTGGAGGCTGATAGTCTCGTTATTCGGGAAGCAAAGCCGGTGGTGCCTCCTTTTGTAACATACCGGCTTAGTAAAGCAGGGCAGGGGCTTTCGCCTGTAATTGAAGCGATGGCTAACTGGGCATTCCGCGACAGGGAAGGGGCTTTCAGCGGGGGCGGCTAAAATCAGTTTGCAGTATAGCGGAAAGATGTATTATTGTAAGTGTTCAAACGACAATTATCATGAAGACGCAAAAGCAAAGGATGTTCGATGGAGAGCCTTACGATGCTCATTCCAAAGAAATGGTAGACATCAGGAGGCAAACAAAGAAACTCCTGCACAGGCTGAATGTAACCGAGTACTATTCCGAAAACTCCCAGGCCATATTAAACGAGTTATGTCCTAACTCGGCTAAAAATATTCATTTCGAACCTCCGTTCCATTGTGATTATGGGGATCATATTTATGCCGGCGATAAAGTGTTCATCAATTTCGGAGCAGTCATTCTTGATGGCGCCAAGGTAACTATCGGCGCCCGCACCATGCTGGCTCCCGGTGTACATATTTATACTGCGCAGCACCCGCTTGATGCCGATGAGCGTGACAAGTGGGAAGACTGCAAGCCTGTGACAATAGGTGAGCGTTGCTGGATAGGTGGCCATGTTACTATATGTCCTGGTGTTACAATAGGCGATCGTTGTGTTATTGGCGCCGGTTCGGTAGTAACGAGAGATATACCAGCGGATTCCCTTGCTGTGGGTAATCCTGCACGCGTTATCAGGAAGTTGAACGGTACGAAATAGGGAGCTTTCGAAACTTTTTTCGCAAAAGTTAAAGTAAAGCTTGGCTTGTATCATACAAACTCCTACTTTTGCACCCCATCCACTACAAATGGATGGCGAGGCTCGGGAGGTAGTTCAGCCCGGTAGAATACCTGGTTTGGGACCAGGGGGTCGCAGGTTCGAATCCTGTCCTCCCGACGAAAGAGGCTTCATTTTGAAATAAGATGTAGTCACAAAAAGTCGGAAACCCCGCAAACATTGAGTTTGCGGGGTTTTTTCATTTTAGCCCCACATCAATTTATATCATAGTATTTCAATCTGGCGGTGAGTAATTGTGTGAGTAAAAAAACTCGGTAATTTTTACTCATGAAAATTCATTCAAACTTTTGAAGCTCAACTTGTTAGGGCTCTTTATTTTGTTGCGTCCTGACAGGATTTGAACTCGCTTCCTTACGTGGAAAGAGGTGAAAGAATTGGAAAATATTTCAAAACATTTCAATTCAAGTGGTATGAGAACAGACAAGAGTTTTTCTATTGACTTCATTATCCGAAAAGACAAAAAGGATAAAACGGAAGGCTATCTATTTGCCCGTGTGACCGTAGACGGGGAGAACACAGAGATTTCATTGAAAGAGAAAATTAAGGTTGCCGATTGGGATTCTAAAAGCGAAACGGTAAAAGGAAGAGGCCGTGAAGCAAAAAGTATCAACGATTGGATAGACGATGTGCGGTTTAAGCTGAAGGAAAGCAGGAAGGCATTAGAGGTAGGCAGATTCCGTGTTACCTGCAATTGTGTGAAAGATCATTACGAGGGTAAGCATATCAGCCAGAAGCCGCCGGAATCAGGACATACAATGAAAGAGTTGTTTAGGTTTCACGAAAAAATAGAGGGCAATGTGAAAGGCGACGATATGGTGAATAAAATTGGGGAAACTGATGAAGAGGAAATACAGGGTGAGCAAAGGGCAAAATTGAAGGGCGGCACTTTAAAGAATTATGTTACTACTGAAAAGTACGTAGACAATTTTTTACAACACAAATATAAAAAGAAAGATATTGACCTTTTTGAGTTTGATTATCAGGCTGCGTTAGAGTTAGAAAGCTACATTAGGAAATACCCTTTAAAAAAACATGACCCCTGTCTAGGAAACGGGGTTTATAAACACATGGAAAGGGTGATTAAAATGTTTGGGATGGCTGCGGATATGCACTGGATAAAATTCAATCCTTTTGATGCGTATGTGGTAAAAAAGAAAAAGATTGTACGACAGCGTTTAACTGTTGAGTATTTTGTTTTCATTGAGAATAGCACATTTCATATTGACAGACTAAATTTCGTACGGGATTTATTCATTTTTGACTGCTATTTGGGCGTAAGCTACGTAGACCTTATGGCTTTATCCGACTATCACTTTGAAGAGATAGAAGGTTATCTTTTCTGTACCATATATAGGCAAAAAAGTGTGGAGTTGGCAGGGATACCGGTGCCACAGATGGCAAAAAAGATTATGGAGAAATATAGGAATACTTCTGCTGCAAAAGAGCGGGGTAAAATATTTCCATATATAAGCAATAAAGATTTCAACAATAGCTTAAAAATAATCGGTGGTATATTGAATTTGCCACTTGAACTTGATACCCGAAAGGCACGGGCGTTTTTTGCGCGGGAGGTCAATTTGAAAAATGGCGTTCCTTTGGAAACTGTGAGTAAGATGATGGGGCATACAAAAATCAGTACAACGAAAAACATTTATGCAGATGTCGATGAAGAAAAAATTATAGAGGACACCGCTCACGTACAAGATAGGTTTAACAGGAAAAAAGAGAAGTATTTAAAAGTCGTATAAAAGAACATTAATATTTAAGGGCGAATGCCTTTTTTTATCAGACATTAATAGCGGTTTTCAGGAGCTACACTGTAGCTTCGTTTCAAATACATTATATTGCGTAAGTCAGACTTGAGTTAAAATCTCAATGTATTGACATACCCTTAACTTCATTTTTATGGACTTCTTCAATATAACTCCGACAAGTATAATGTCAAATCTAATTAAGGGCATTATTACTGGAGGAAAAATAGTCAAGAGATTTGCTATTGCGGCAGGAGTGTTAGCATTAGCATCTGCAATTATAGCTTATTGTGTAGACAAAAAGGTTCTTCCATATAATTCAATCGTTGTAATCTGGATTCTTGGAGGTGCATCGGCATTGATACTAATTGGTATTTCAAGCTATCAAATGTTAATTGATCAGGAAGAGGCTGCTGTAGAAATTAAGAAAGTCGAAGATAAAATTAAGGAAAGTCCTACGAAGTCATGGGAGCTAGGAAGAATGAAATTAGAAAGTTACCTTAATCGTAATCTTAAACAAGTGCAATCCATTTTCGTATGGACTGTTATTGTGATGTTGTTTGGTTTTGCGGTAATATGGTATGGAATCATAAAGCTGTACCAAGGTGGTGGCTCGGTGGATGCAGCTATGCTTACAACGGTTTCAGGGCTCATTATAGAAGTTATTGGCGGGTCGTTTCTTTTGATTTACAAGTCCACCATGAAACAGGCGAAAGAATATGTTACCGTACTAGAGCGGATTAATGCAGTAGGAATGTCGGTTCAAATATTAGATAGCATTAGTCAAAATGAGTCAAAGCTTCAAGATCAAGCTAGAGCAGAAATAGCGAAGCAGTTGTTAGAGTTGTACGGTGGAATTAAAAAGTAAATTATCATGTCCGATAAAGAATTTAATATAAAGTCCAGCACTATAGAAAAGGGGTTGGAGCTTGCAAAAGACTTTGTAGGAAAATTAATTGGGCCCACTATAGAAGAATTAGGGCTTTTTGTTTCTGATAATATAAAGTATCTAAGATTTAAAAACCAAGTAAAAATACTTTTGAAAGCCAAAAAGTATGTAGAGGACAATAAAATATCAATTAAAGAGGTGCCGATTAAAATTCTCGTGCCTTTACTTGAGAAGGCATCATTAGAAGAAAGTGAAGAGCTACAAGACAAATGGGCAAGTATGCTTGCCAATATGGTAAATTCAGAAAAGAACTTCCAGAATCAAATTTTTCCTTCAATCTTAAGTCAATTATCAATTGAAGAATTTAATGAATTGAATGAGTTATTGAATGCTGAAAAAGATTTCAGGGGCATGGTTGCCAAGTATAACAGGGTAAGAAGGGAGTATAATCTTTCTACTGTCAAACAAATTGAAGAATTAAAAGAAAAAATTTCAGATTTAGAAAGAACAGGGATGTATCTAAACCTTGAAGAATTTGAATGCGCGAATTTGGTGCGCTTAGGATTAATAAAAAAGGTGCCTCCGTCGATTTATATTCCTGAATTTAGGACAGGAGGTCACTATGATTCAGGCGAGCAATGGCACGCCCTAAATGCGGAATATGATGCTGATAATAATGGGTATCGGCTTACAGAATTGGGTGAAAAATTTTTAGAAATGTGTCAACTAAAAACTGCATAATTGATAGTGTCGGGTTTGGTAAATAAGAATACCCTTAACATTTAATGCTGTTGGTTTCTATGCAGTTATCTTCAGGTTTCAAAATCTGGATTTTATACACTACAACATTGCATAACATTCTAGCCAAACCTACTGAGATAATCTGAAAAGCTATCGAATAGGCTGCTAAAACAACATCCCCATTAATAGCATAAAGACCAAGATATTCTGTTGCAATGATTACAACGTGTATCAAAAGCGTTATCCATACACATTTCGGTTTTATTTTCTTAGCTCGCTTATAAACCTTAATAATCAAGAAACCTATTGACAGTACAAATATAAATACAGTAGTTAGCAAGGCTGTTAAAGGAAATATCAGCTTTAGAGGTGGATTGTACAAATGGAAGTAGGCCACTGAAAATAGCCACAATACTAGCCAGCAAAGCGGAAATACAGCACAACCGGTAAAAAGTAATCTTTTACTGCCTATCGTTAGTCTTAAATGCCTCAAAGCTCCCTTATCTAAATATACATCAAGTAACATGGAGTACGATTTGAAGTGATCAAATTTCTAATTGGTTAAGTATGCTGTCAGTAGAAACTGACAGCATACTTAACCAATTATCACGTGTTGGAAGTGGTGCATTGGGTGTTTTGCAATATTTTGCTAAGTTTCAAAAAGTAATCTGTTCCGCCGGTAATCAGGAGGCTTTTCAATGCTGCATAAGTATGGTGGCAAAGCTTTTCAACTCGCCGTTTACAGCTACAGGTAACATAAAGTTGATTGCTGGAAACTTCAATTCCCAAAATATATGTCAGTGTGCCGTAAGTGTTGTAATATTCAGCCCTTTTACCCACCGTGCAAAGCGGAGCCAATACATTTATATGCCACTGTTTGAAATTTAACGTGTATGTATCAATGTGCTTCTTTAGTGAATCGGGATGTAGTTGGCCGTCTCTACCGAGTGGTATGACATAAGCATCATTGGTATTCCGCAAATCGTCTTTGTGAATCTTCATAAATTTTTGATTAGTACAGATTAAAAACTATATCGGGTTTTACTAATTGGCCTTAGAAATGATCAGGCAGTTTTCTTCAATGGATATAGAAATTGTATCGCCAGTGTTGAAACCGGCATTTTGTAACCAGACGCCCGATAGGTTAATCCACGGAACATTTTTATAATAACTGCATCCAATAAATTTGGATGATCTAAAAATGCTTTTAGATGTGACCTTTAAAAACCTGCTGTTGTTGTTGAATGGTATTACTTTGGCAGTCATAAGTAGCGTTTGTTTTTTGGTGAGCAAGCTGATTAAATAGAAGGGCCACTTTTCCTTATTCCTTCGTTAGAAGAGGAAAGGTTATAGGAGCGCTTAAAACAAAAGTCTGTAAGCGGGTTTCATAAATTACTTGTGCAATTTCCATTAGTGTTTTAACACGGCGCATTAATACGTCCACCTTTTCCTGTGGAACTGTAAAATCCTCTTTGTACCGTGAATCAGAATAGCTGTTTTTAAGAATAGTAAATAATTCTCTTTCTTCTGCGGTGTTGCATGGGAATATGCTGGAAGGTTCAGGCGAAAAGTTTTTTATCAACTCCAACAAACGCGATAGGTTATGAGTAGCTGACCTATACCCTGTAAAAGCTCGTAATAGGGCCATGCAGGTGTGTTGCGTGGCTTGATGTAAGCTAAGCATTACCCCACTTGTCCAGCCGCGTTTTAAATTATCTTCTGCTGAATTGTAAAAGCCTTTGGCACCGGTAAAATAATAAGACCAATGTTGTTGAATAGCGTGAATAAGCCCGCGTATCTCTGGCGGGCCTTGCGGCACATAAATAACGCTTGGATTACTGTCATAAAGCATTGCGCCTCTATAATAGGCTGTGGTAAAGAAACGCCAACCATCACTAAGTGATTTGTCGAATGCTGATTCCTTTAAAATCACACTTGTTACGTTCAACTTATACGCGGGAGCTTGTTGTTCAATGGCCTGTATTATTTCGTGATCGGGCCTGTTCTCTTTGTTTTGGGTAACTACAATTAGATCATAAGATACGGTAGAACTGTGCGATACGCTAGTATCGTCAAAGTTGAAAGTTGTCCATTCGTAAGTATTGGAATGGCGTGTACCATAGCACAGAACCTGTACAGGAGCGATTGTTTGGACTATCTTTCCGGTAAACTCCTTTAGCAAGCTTAATTGTTGTTGAGATAGATGCTTGAGTTTTGACATAATGTACGTGTGTTTTTATTTATTAGAAATAGGTCGTATCGGAATTTTGATCATGAAGGTGGTTAACTCGTTTGCACTTTTAGCAGTAATAGTGCCTCCCATAGCCTCGATGTATGTTTTGCTTATATGTAGCCCTAAGCCGTTGCCAGCGTGTCCATTTGTAAGCATAAAATAGGGGGTAAAAAGTTTTGACAGTTGCTCTGCCGGGATAGTATGACCTTTGTTGCTGGTCTGGATAATTACATATTTACCATCCCCATTACATTTAATATTGATGCTGGTATTTCTATAGGCATGCTTCTGTGCATTAATAAGTAGATTCAATAAGATTTGCCCTAATTTAACTTTATCTGCCGTTATTATTAACCCATCTAGCCCTATACAGCAATCTGCTTCAATTCTTGTTGGGAACAAAGGATTGGCCTGAAAGGGCAAAAGGAATGCTGGTAGCCAGTTTACAAAACAGAACGGTTCATTTTGAAGGGTAATGTTTAGAGTGCCTGCGTTCACTTTTACAGTTGAAAGCATATTTTCGATTAAACGGTAAGCATCGTCTATCCCTTCTCTGACAATATTGGCATATAAGGTTTGCTTGTCTGGCCTATCTAAAAATTTACATGCAGAGTGTATAGCGCCAATTTGGTTTTTTACTTCATGAGTAAAAGAGGCTACAAATAATTCCAGTATACGCAGTTTTTCTGTTGCGGACTGTTCAGAAGTGTTCTGCAAGGCGTGTTTGGTAGACGCGTGTGTGGCTTGCATAGAAGTAAATTGATGGTGGCTAATACAATTGTCCGTTAGTGACAAATACAGTAACTGATGCGCGGCAAAAAATGAAAGAGTTGAAAGCAGTAATCACCGCAAAATTGCAGCAATGATTGGCAAAAAAATAGCGTGGGTTAGTTCTTATCCTTTAGAAGGGCTACGACACCCATGCGGAAATAAGAACGCCCACGCGTTTACGTGAGCGATTTACCTTATTCCAGCCGCTGTGAAAGTGTCGTAGTTTTCTAAAGCAGGAATTAAAGCAAACACGCTTTGCAATATTTTATGCGCGCAATTTATTGTTTTATGATGTATTGTCCATAGTTGAATAACTGATTTTAAAGCAATCTAAAGCTTTTTGTGTAACAATACAAATCAAATGTGGCATAGAAAGCTACAAATGTTTCATAAAACGACACATAAGCAACTGTTTATCAACTAATTAAGAATTTTGTCTTTTCTTTATACAGGAAAGAGAATATATGGCTAGAAGGAAAGTTGAAAGAACTGAAATAGCGATAAACAGAATAAAAGGTGCATTAGCAGATAGTGGGAAAACTATAGGCGAATTAGAAAGGCATTTTGGTGTTGCTCGTTCAACTGTATCGCATTGGGTTAATAATAAAGTTCAGCCTGATGTATATACTTTTTATGCCATCGCAGAATGGTTGGATATTGATATAAAGGACTTATTTCACTCCACTAAAGACAAAAAAAAGTAGAGCTACAAAGAAGGCTTTACCTCCCATGTAGCCCTAAAAATTACTTCCTCGTAATAATAAATTCGTTCAATTCTGGTGTATTAACCAGCCTCTCCATTTCGCTTTCCCTTATTAATTTCCCGTCTTTTTTGATTTGTAAGAAGGTGTCCAGGATAATGGCGGAAGAAATATTCTTTTTCGGTAGCTGCTGGTAGTCTGCTTTTTTAATTCTGCCGCTATCGAGTGTAAAGTTTGAATGGAACATCTTTAGATCAATTCTCTGATCGGGATTGTCTGCCACAACTCCGACGAACTCCCCCGCTGATAAAGTGGATATTACCGACTGAGGTATTGCATAATCAAGCTGTTTTGACCGTGTAATTGATGTATCACTGCTATTGATCGCAAGGCTCTCACGGTCTTGCATGATTTTGCCAAAGCGTTCTGATAGGTCTTTTGCTCCTTGCCCGGCAACCTGACCGGAAATGATGTTTCCGACAATGTTTAATATCACATCTGCCTGCTGCTTGCCGTATGCTGCTACGAGCTGGCTTGAATCCTGTATCACCATTGTTACTGAAACCAGATAAGACCTGCACACTGCCAAAAATTTGTCCAAATACGGCCATGAAATATTAGCGAACTCCTCTAACATGATCGCACAGGGTTGGTCTTCCTGTTCTTTCAGGAGTTTTTGCAGGTTGTTTAAGTACAGAGAAATAATAGGGCTATATATAGATGCCTTCTGCGGATTATTGGCGATGCAAACAATTTTCGGCGCTTTCGGGTCATTAATGGTCATTGCAAAATCATCACCAGACAGAACATAATAAAGATTCGGGGTTGCCAGTTTGGATAGACCGATAAGCGCCCCCGATACCTGCCCCACAAGCTGCTTGCCTGCATCTTCTTTCATAGCCTGTGTAAACGGTTTAACCATTGCCTGTAGCTGGGGTTCGGCTGAAAGAATAGAAAACAGTACATCGAAATCGGTCTGGGCCATTTCAATACTATGTGGCAGTGTACAATACTTACCGCCTTTATAGAGGCGGAGAAACCAGATAATACAGGTAAAAAGGTTGATGGAAGATTCTGCCCAAAAATCAGTTTTTTCCTGCCACTCTGGATTTAATGCTAACAAAATCGTTCTGGATGCTGAGGCGGCATCTGTAATATCCCGCATGGATTCTTTCATTAAAGGATTACACCGCTGCTGTATTTCATCAAAGTTCAATACATGAAATTCAGGTTCTACTTTATACAGGTGTTTGTATTGCAGGTAATAGTTGTAGGCAAAAGCTGTAAGGTCAGGAGCTTTAAAATCATGGATACATAGCCCGTATCCTTTGTAAATGGCTTGGCGTATTATTTCCATAACCACCCATAGTGTTTTGCCAGATCCGGGCAGGCCCTCTAATAAAATATTACGGAAGGGATTAACAATGGAAACGTGGCTTTGCCGCTGCTTTCCTTTTAAGTTGTACTGCGCTGGAAAATTAAAGCTGTATTTGTTTTCCAAAAGCCGCTCTTCCTGTGGGAAACTTTGGTTGTCTTTATTAAAAATATCCCCTTTCAGTTTTTGCTTTATAATCCGTGTTAGCAAGGTGCCGCCTGTTAAAATGAGTATATAGCCAGCGGCGGTAACGGACATATAAAGTATGCCCGCAATCACAGCATAGCCTGTAATTAATAGGGCTAACGCACTAATAAAATACAGTAGTGTGCCAGTAATCAGGAAGGCAAGTGCTGTTTGGTAATTGATCTTTTCTGATTTGCGGCCTTGCGCGCCCAGCAATGAAAGTAGCAGGAAAGCCAAAGATGCAAACTTTGACTTATGGAAGCTGCTGAATAAACCCGCCTTACTTATGTTGTCTAATATGCGATCCGACAAGCTGGCTGTAAGGTGCCATTCCTTAAATGCGCCGTAGCAGTAAAAGTAAAAATGTATTAGCAGTACAATTATGCTTATTGCTCTTGTCAGCTCAATGATTTTCTTTAATCCTATGTCGTTGGTATTATTTTTCATAACAAATGTTTTAACGTTCCAATGATTGATCCCTGCGCTTTCTATGGTGTTCTTCGTCTTTTTTCAGGTTAATATCCATTGCCTCAGCTCCTGACTGCTGACCTGACAGCTCCTGCATTAAGTTGCCGTTCTTATGCAATTCTTCCGGTCGGATGGTTTCCTTTTCATGTGCAGCTATAGCAGTTTTTTGCGAATTGGAAGAAGAAGGCATAGGGCTGTTTGATTTGCTTTTATCCGGTGACTGCGCGGCCTGCTGTTTGGCGGGTGAATTTTCCTTATCCTGATCTTTACCTTTAGTCTGCGCTTGTTCTTTGTTGTTTTCTTTCGCCAGCGGTTTTTCCTGCTCAACGCCCAGCCGTTCCAAAATGCTTTTGGCTGAATAGCCTGTGCCTAAATCACTACCATTAAACACTGCCTTTTTATCATGGCTGATAAAGGTGAGGCCATATACAAAACCGGCTTCGGTGCGGCGTACTTCCATCGTTATGCTTTGCTTTTTCAAAGCATCTTTCAACCCTTGTAAGCTGCCCTGCTTCTGTTTAATATGCCAGTCGATTGCCGTGGTGAAATGCTTTTTATCCTGCGCCCGCGCCAGTTTATTCTCTTTAAACCGCTTTTCTAAATATTCTAAGGTTGGTTTGCTGTATATGTCGCTCGCTTTAATTTGCTTTCCCTGTTTATGGCCGTTTTCATCCAGCACCCTGTAATAAAGCCCCTTGTTTCTATAGACGCGGGAACCCTCTGCCCCCCGATCAGCCATTACATTGTAACTTTTCAGTAACGCATTTAATTCATGGAGTGACGTGTATTTGTATTTATCAATTACATCGTCAAGTACATTAGTGATACTACGGAGGGTTTCCGATTTTCCGTACTTAACCCTTTCTGAACTTACACGTAATGCCTCTGTACGTTCAATAGCATTTTCTTTTTTATCTGCTTTGATCAGCCCGTATTTTTCTTCCATTTCCTTACGCACTGGCTCTGAAATTTCTTTCGCCTGATTGTGCGTATTTATACGGGTGCCATCATCCCGGATGAGTGTAGATACTATGTGTACATGCGGGTGGCCTGCATCAAAGTGCTGGTAAACTAGAAACGGCTGATTGCCAAAACCCAGCTTTTCCATGTACTCCTGACTGAGTGTTTTTAAAAATTCCGGTGTCAGTTTTTCTTTTTCTGATGGATGAAAATTGAGTGATAAATGAATCAGCTTTGTATCGGCTTCGCTTAAATCCATTAATTTCTGGAAGCGGTTTAGCTTGTCATGTATATTCAATTCATGCGGTCTTTTTAAAAAATTGACCGCATCCAGCAATACAGCTTTGCCGCTTTGCACCTTTTTTTCATTATAGTTCAACGCCCGTTTTAAGCTGCCGGGGTATTTTATTTGCGGTCGCATGATTCGTAGATTTGTATAAGTCTCAGGCGTATATCTTCAACCTTCTGCATGAGTATTTTTTTTGTAGCCTCATTCATCACTACCCATGTTTTTATCTGCGGCACTGTATCTAGTGTATGCAGCTTATGTACTGACTGATTGAAGTTGTTGCCGATGGCACTCAACTCTGTTTTAATCAGATTAAGGACAGTTAGTAATTGATCGGTGGACTGATTCCGGTAGTTAATAGTAACCGGTTTGTTTAACAAAACCCTCCGTGCATATTCGCTAAGCTTTCGATGCACAGAGGATTTACAGGCAGCTTCTACCTGCTGAAATTCTTCCGGTTTGAACCGGATAGTAACGCGGCGCGTGTACTTACTTTTTTCAATCTGCTTCATAGTCTCTCTTCACTTTTTAATAGTACATACTGCGGCAATGCCGCTGTTTTATTGGCAGCACGCAGTGACTGCTTTTCCCCCGCCGACTTCGGAGGCATCAGGGGGCGAGGTCGATTGGAGGACTTGTCCGACAATTGTACACCTCGCCCGTTGCAATTCTGGCAACGTGGCACTGGCGCACAGGTGTTGATGGTGCGGTCTCCACTGCCAGGCTATGCACTACTGCCTGCTGCTGACTATCGCCCTGCATGGCGATAGTTGCCACTGCTGCTGTTGTGATCTGTAGTAGGAAACTTATGGGAGGGCATCCGATGATTCGCTTTGCCAATTGTCCCGTATTTAAATGCCTGCCCAACTAAAGAAGCCATCCCCGTAAGCCGGGTGATAGCCCTCTGCCGATCTGTGTAATAGGGGTGGCCTTATATGGGTACTGATTAGCTGCCAGCGGCCCTTTTGCGGCTGCGTGTCAGCCCCTTTTTTTCCTCCGGAAAAAAAGGGGCTGGATAGTTTTCTGAATAACATACGCTTCATTTTCTGTTTCACAATTCAGTTGAAAGAAGTATTAAAAGTACCCAGCAAAAGAATGTCAGACAAGATGTGTGTAATAGGGACAGCTTATCAGAGTACTGATAAAATAGCCCGATAAAAGCATAACTTTATACAAAGCAAACACAATGGTTTTTCAAATAATAACAGTTGCTATAATCATCCTTTTGTTTTGGCTGCACGAAAAGCAGAAAAAGAAAAGCGCCCTAAAATCGAATTTACGCTTTATATAGCCCTGTAGGTTTTGTGTCTGGCGACGTTACTGAAAGAGTATTTATAGCAAGAAATAAAAAGGATGCAATCTTTTTTATATGAGTTTTTTGAGCGAAACAAGGAAGGGATAGTAGTACTAACCTGCTTGGTTTAAAAAGGAAGATATGGCAGAGAATTTAGAAAGTAATGAATCTTTATCATCTCAGATTAAGAAGAGTATCATTGAAAAGAACTTAGATACTGGGTTGGATTATGCTGAATTAGGGCTGGATAGTTTTATTGCAGATGGCGTTTTGAAAGAAATACCTATTGTGAAAACCATTATGGGATTTGCCGGAACCGGACTAAAAATTAAGGAGGCTTTTTTTGCAAAAAAGATACTTACGTTTCTCTCAACTTTCCATGCAGGAAAATTGAGTGATGAAAAAATGGTTGATTTTCGGATAAGGATGGAAGATGACCAAAAGTACAGAGAGGAGGTGCTGGAAATTGTAATGGTCTACATAGACCGATTTATGGAGGTAAAGCAGGCTGAGATATTTGCAAATTTGTTCCAAGCACATCTGAATGGACGAATCGAATGGGATTTTTTACGTACGTTACTTTTTTCTCTTCAACAACTCAATGTTGGGGCCTTGCCCGAGTTGGTTAAGATTTCTGAGCAGGCAGCAAAATCAGCTAATACAAGAGGTTTTGTAATCGAAATGCACGCCCCAAATACATATATATCGGCATTAGTTGCCGCTGGATTGGGGCAGCAGGTTGGGAATTACGTTAAAGGGAATAGGGCTGCATTCTTTCTATACAGATATGGCATACTTGCGGATATAAATTACGAGCTTACGGTAGATCAGGCTAAGAATATGAATTGATATGAACAGCTACCATAATTTTATATTACAATTCAGGGAAGAGTTAATCAGGGTGCTGGCGCTTGCTGATGGGAATTATGAACTTTCTTTTTGGGACTGTGGTAAGCAAATAATTTGCTGTTCGCATGATGATGAACAGGCGGAGTATTGGTGTTTTCTGGATGAAAGCGATAGTGAAACAGCGGCAGAAATAGGCAACCTTATAATCGCCAACTTTGATAAATTGAATGAAGGGTATAAAGAGCCGGTTATTTATTGTAGAACATATCCCAGTCGGATGAATAGCCGTCGTATTTTCTGCGAGACAATGCCGGTACGAGTGTAGTTAGGCTTATTTCTAGTTGCTTTGTATCACTATGTATTAAATTTAATTTTGATAAATCTTGCCAGCCATTTGCATGTGGAATAATCACGGAGGCTATACATTCATACTTGTTTTCTTTAAGATTCATAGGGATATTAACTAAGAAGCTTTGAAATTCGACTGGTTTTCGGAAGAAGCTAACTCCTTTAGGCACGCGTTTCAAATCTTCTTCTGAATCAAAGATTAAAAAAGGAATTTTAGAGAATGGATATTCTACCTCATCCCGCCATACCTTTCTTATCATTTCGCCGGTATTGGAGTATATGAACTCATAACCCCATTGATTAAAACATGCCAAGTATGCAGCTTTCAGAAAAGCTTTCGTCACATTTTTTTGATCAATTTTGGGGATAGTCAGTTGAACTTCCCAATCTTCACGTTTATCTAATGTATCTAACCACTCGTCAAGAAATGGAATTTTACTTTTGTCGTTTGGCTTGAAGTTTATTCTTAATTCACCACTTTCGTCTATTATGATGTGCGATTTGTATTTGCCCTTAACGCCCTTAATTTCCGACTTTGTTTTTAATGTGGAGTTTGGTATTTTTCTGTGGAAGCCTGCAAAATGCAAAAAATCCTCCGTGATGAAATCAAAAAGTCCACCAGCATTATTGTTGCAGGTTTTGCAAACTAATCCCTTCAAATCTCCTCCCACATTTTTAGGGGGGAAGTGATCTAGGCTAAACTCGGCAGTACATGACCAACCTTCTTTGAAAAAAATCATGTGGTTTTCCACACAAATGGGGCAGATATAGCAGAAGTAGTCAGGGATGACTCCGGGTGTACGAAAAAATCGGCTTTCGTACTTGTATGAAAAATGCTTAAGTGAACCGGAGAACATTTTTATGTATGTTCCAATCATTTCTTTTGAAACTCCAAGCCTCATGTTATTTTTTTTGCAGCTTAACTAAGTTACGACTACTTTGATTGATCGATGAAAAAAAGCGGCCGAACGAATCGTGGCGCTTTAGTCTACATTGTATGGGAGCTGATAGCCGCATCGCACCATGCTATTATTTCCGGTGCAATTTCAAAATTATAGTCATGGCTAAAAAGCGCCTGATTGTATTCTTCGACCTCATTCCTATTATCCCGCGTAGGGTTGTCTAATATCCAAGTATCTTCTAAGATGCGCAGATAAAACTGGATTGTTCCCTGTTCGGGGTGCGGCATAGTTACTATGTAGCGGCTGGTAAAATTCAGTTTGTCATTATAGATTACAGCTTCGGGGCAGAAGGCAGCATAGTAAATGTTGCCGTCCTTCTCGTATGGCTTAATGAATGCCTGACAGGCATAATCAAATGTATTTTCGCTTACCAGTTTTATGACTTCAGCCATATCGTAATTTTTAAAAAATTTGTTTTAATAAGGGTCGGCAGTGCCTAATGCCGGTTCATTCCATTCAAATAAAGCGCTTTTACCTAGTCCGTCCGAAGGGGCTTTGTACCCCTGATGGTGTAAACCGATCTGTAGGCAAGTTCGTCAGATGGCATTTCATAATTCAATAGCTCTTGGTACTTGTCTAACAACAATTCATCATTTAACCATTGCTGTGATTGCTCGAACGGCAGAAATAAAGGCATGCGCCATTTGTTGTCCTCCACTGTTATGGATTTGCTTCATTAAGGAATTAGCCCCCTCCGTGTTATCAGGCCAAATGTCTTATGCGTAGTAATCAGGCCGGTTTCAGTGTCTGCCACATCTGCTACTGAGTACAGGCCCGGCAGAAAGAATGGCTGTTGATTACAAGGACATACCAAATATGGTATTGATAGGCTATTTCTAGTATGGCATTGTGAAGTTGAACTAACGGTTTTAATATTTATGGGGTGTTTTTAAGGGCCTTTTAAAAAAGCTCAAAAGCGAATGTTCTTCCTTTGCATACAGATAGCTATCCCAAAAAATTACATTCCATTTTCAAAAAATTATTGCATGAAAACATTAGTATTAATTGCAGGTATGTTACTTGGTTCCGCAGTTGGCAGCACCATTAAGGCTCAAAAAACAGGATTATGTACCGGGATGAATGAAAATGCCGCAGCTGGTAAAACTGTTGAAAAATCAACAGGTGGTTTTAATCCTGACAAAATGGATAGATTGAAAACAGACGGTTTTCGAGAAAGTATTTGTAAGAGTAGAGAGCCAAAGGAAAGGCCGTCAACTGAAAGAGAGGCACCTGTACGTGAACCGCGGGAAAGACCGGAGCGTGGTAGAATGAATTAAGATTCAGTTTGCCCTATGTAAATAAGAAGAGTCTCAACTGAGGCTCTTCTTTGTAGTGTCGTTGCTATTGCTTTATAATGATTATCCTTTTAGAACCTTACTGTTGTTGCGTGCTGTAATCTGTTCGCTGCCATACTTGGCTTTAATTTCATCAAGGCTTTTATTAGTCCCCCTTTTCTTGTATTCGTCCGGACTGTAGTACCATACTTTCTTTTTACCGTGATAGGTTAATTCCGCTGTGCTCAATTCTTTGCGTACGGGGTAAGTGTTACCACTTATCCACAGCCAACGGCCTACCAGTTCAATGACGATACCGGGGAGGTTGATAATGGCTTCTATAATCTGGCGGTATTCTTCTGATAGTCTTATTTCTTCGTCTGCCTCTGCATCTGACATGCTCGCACCTTTAGCAATGACTGCACAGGCATACGCGTATTCTGTATTAATTGCCTGCATGGTAGCTGTATCACCTCCCGCGTCCGGGTGATTCTCTTTGGCTAATTTTTTATAAAGTGCTTTTACTTCTTCTAAGGTTTGACATTCATTAAAGTATTTCATAGTATATTATTTTAGTTATGATGAAAGTGTGATAGTGCAGGTGTGTTATTTTTTAAACAGGGTAAGGCTTTGAGGATTTGCCATGTGTTGCCTGTTTCTATGTTTCTTTACAAGGCGGAACACGACTATATCTTCATTGAGATAAATAGCCCATGCGGATAAAAGGGAACGGGAGCGGTTATACTTTTTACTGCGTTGTAGTTCCCAAGAAAGTGACATTACGGTGTTAAGAATCTGATTTGCCATGACGCTAACTTTTAGGTGTTTTAATAATTGTGAATCATTCGGCTACGCCTCATTCACATACCGATAGCGACTAGCAAATAGCCTGTGCAGGGATACGTCAAGGATTTTGTAAAAAAAATACTATTGCGCTACGCATAGATGCCGCGCAGCGGCTTTAATGGCATTGGAGATTTTTTTTCAAAACTTGCCAGCGGAGGCTTGCCGTAGCGCAGTCCTTGACTATACCTGCACAGGCTAATTATCTTTGCGGCCACGGTTTGCGAATGAGAAGCCAACCGCAGGTTACCATCTGGCATAAATAGAAAAGACGAGCAAAACGGAAGGCGTACAAGGGAGTGACACAACCAAAGCAGCACAAAGAGAAAAAGCCCCTATATCCAACTGTATTTTTATCCCTTTGATGGTTGAAACTTGTTATATTGGGATAGCCTGTTTTAAAAGGGCATGATATTTAAGGTGTGTATGGTCATTTTATTTTAATCTAAAATCGGCTTATCATGAAAGAGTTTGATTTGCATTTGCATGTAAAGACAATGGAAGGCGATAAGCTGTTATTGTTATTGCATGAATTGACCGGGATTAAAGAGACTGTACAAACGAGGTCTGCATGTATTGAGAAAGAGGACTTGTTAGCAGGAACAGATTGCGACCCGGATTATCTTGTTATTACACAGAGCGAAGAAGATTGGTATTGTATCAGGCATAATACATTTAAGAAGCTGTATCATTGGGGGCAACTATTATCTAGGGCTTTAGATACGTTATTTCTGCAAGTGGCTTATCGTAGCACCGATTCCTATAGTTATTTCTTGGCGTATAAGCGTGGCGTTCGGATAAGGGAAATTGAGGCCAACCGGCTTTCTGAAATACCGCTGCTAAATGAGGGGATTTTGTTTCCTTTTGAAGACCCGCATGCTGACGGTGTGAGTGGGTTTGATATACGCATGTTTGACCGGGATTCTTTGGAGGATTATTGCATAGAGTGTGGAGTAGATTTGCACAGTCTTCAACTATCATATGATTCACAGGTAATAAAGCGTGAAAACTAACTGGTTCAGCTTTTTGCGGGGTTATAGGGTAATTTCTCGCAAAACCATGCAATAGTCCGCCAGTATTGTTGCCAAATGCTTCGGCGGTTGCAGGTTTTATTAAATGTGATTATTCACGCTTCTATGTCCGTTAAAAAACGGGTATGTTAATTTGTTCATAACGTCTTTTTGACGCAATAAAAATATTAGTATATTCATTTATATATAGTTGTATTACCGTTTTGTCCCCCCGGTTTGAAAGAAGCTTTAAAGAATGGATGAACGAATACCTCTGTGCTATGACCATAACATCAACGACCCGTGGGCAGTTAAACTTTGTATCTGCCGTGCCCGAACGACTTGGCTACCTTAAAATTCCCGGCAGTCAGATGCTGCATGCGGAAGAATCCTTTGCTAACATATTCTATCAGAAGTACCAGACTGCCGACTATTCATTCTGGCTGAGTGCTTATACAGCCAAAGAAGATCATGTGATGTATATTCACCGCGATGGCCCTATGATCGGCTTTAAGGTAATGCTGAAGCAGAATATGCGCTATACCTGTGAAACCGGAGAAATTTACTTTAAGCAGGGCCAGTTTCTCTTTGCGCAGGTTCCTTACATAGATAGCTTGTTTTCATTAAAACAAGGCCGGGAGTATTTTGTATTTGATATGGCGCTGACAGTGGACTTTCTCAGACGCCTGAATTTGCAGGTTAAGTCTTTAGATAGATTTCTGGATAGTACACAGGATGGAAAAATGCGCTTTCTGTTAAATAACACAATGAATAGCAGTATTGTGCTGCTGGATTCTATAGAGTATCTGCGCCATCATCCGGCAGACAGACAGGCCGCAGCAAAGGTTGTCGAAGCGCTTTTCAGTACAGTAACGGAGGGTAAATCGCAGGACTTGCCGGAGTACAAAATAGAGCGGATGTATGAGGCCAGAGAGATAATAAGATTTGATATAACACGCCATATTACAATCCCCAATCTGGCCCATATGGTAGGTACAAACTCCCGTGATCTAAAAACAGACTTTGTAAAGGTGTTTTCTATACCACCCGGACAATACCTGCAATATGAGCGTATGAAGGCTGCTAAACAACTTCTACTTAATGAACCGGATTTAACCGTGAATGAGATAGCGGTAAGGGTAGGTTTTAAAAATTCCGCAGCTTTTGACCCCGCCTTTAAAGATAATGTTGGGACAACTCCTTCTGAGTTTCGTAGGAGTAATGGCGCTTAGTTTAAAAATTCACCATTCGCTGAATATCCTTGCACCATAATCGCACTGCTTGTTGCTGTATTAGCACCATCTTTGATAATTCTCAGGCGAACTAATTTGTGAAACTCAAAAGTGTGTGATTATGGAAAGTGTAAAACGCCCTTTTTTGAACAGCTCCATAGCGATCTAACCAGTGAATTGGCTACTATTCAGCAGGAAGAACATTATGTCTTAAAAGTTCACGACCGCAGCATTAAAGCTGTACGCAATGCTATGGAGCTATTACGGACAAACATCATTGAAAACCCATTTACAAACGATCAGGAGGAAATCGTCTTTTTCAAAGAAGTAAAACCCCTTTTTTGCAGCCAGATGATGTACCATGTAAAACGCTACCGTATGGAAAGCCGGAAGCCCGCCGGTAGTGTGGAGGCTAAGTTAAAGTTTCTCCAAGCGGAGTTGCAGGAGATAGACGCGTTCTTTGCCGGTCACATTAATTTTTTTGAGTACCACCGCAGCGCTTCTACTGCTATGGATGAGAAGTATTTTATACGTGGGCGGCAGGATGAACATTTTTCGATTGAAGTGCAGTATCTGTGTAGTGACCTCTCTTTTAGTACGGGGTACGATTTGCTGCTATCCAGGATGCTGGCAAATGAAATGCTTACACAGGAAATAAATGAATCAATCTATGAGCTGCAACACAATCCCCATGCAGAAGGCAAAGGGGGAAGCTTTGTGAAGACAGTGTTAGAGAAGGGGAAAGGATTTGTACAGACTTCATATCGCGGTTCTGAATTATATGTTTTCCTGCGTTCGCTGGTAGATGCTGAGGGGGTCATCAATCATACCTACAAAAGCTTTTTTGAACTTATCGTGCCCGGTATTGCTAATAAACAGTCCCGCACATTTACTCCCTCCAGTTTATTAAAATACAGTGATAAAGTAGATATGGAAACGCGCGATAACGTAAAACGTCTGTTACAAAAAATGATACGAAATGTAGATTCTTACTAAGAATGTAATATGAGTTGTTTTATACATGCAGTAGTATAATCTAGGATTACGTCTAAATCTGTCTTTTTTACATTGTCGTTATGTTTAACGTTTTCGTTTTGATACTTAGAATAACTATCAATAGTTGTCCATAGAAGGTTCGCGATCTGCGGCGATAAATCTTTTGTTTTGAAAAATTCAGAAAGGGCTGGCCGCTGGTTTTCTAATGATTTGGTATTTCCTAATACCTTTTTAAGTACTTCTTCAAGACTTAGCCGCAGATCGTCTAAAGCATTACGGTCGTAAATGCCATTTTTTATTTTTTCTAAAGCACTGTTATATAGTTTTTCGGCGCTGGGGTATTTTGTCAAAAGTCCTTTTGCTTCATTTACCTGCTCAGCACTGATGTTTAAGGCAGATTTGCTACGCAGGGTGGCATATTGTGTAACCAATTTTATTTTCAATTCTGCAACTCCTTCTACACCTTCATATGTGTTACATAATTCTTCTAGGATTTCAAACTGCTGCTCCGGGTTGAAGGCTTGCAGGTTTTTCAGAGCACCTGTACGCTTGTTTGGTAATTCGTATGTGCTAATGTTTGTGTCTGTATATGGTATGTCTACGTTGTATTCGATACTTTTTGCAACAAAGTATTTGACGATTTTACTCCATGAAAAGGTTGAGTTCTGTGCTGCTAATATGTCTGTTGCATGAACTAAAAATGTGGGTTTGATCATGTTGCTTTGAATTTTAGTGATATGAAAATTTCGGTATGTTGCAATAGGATATGGGTACAGTAAGCTTTTGTTTTATGAAGGTTAAAAGCAGTTTTTCATCCGGTGTGCATGCGTGTTCCCCAGCTATAACCAATTCTATTGTCTGCTTTTTATAGTGCTGTGATGCCTGAAAAGCATAGGATAATAACTGTCCAATCCCTTCCTTAAAACAGTCTTCTACCCACCCTTTTTTCTTTACTTCGTAGATTATTACTTTGTCTTCCAGCTCTACAGTGATATCAGCCCAATCTTTTTCTATACTCACACATTTATTGCTGTATTTGTTACAGAGCTTTTCATATAATTCCAGTTGAAGCTCATTGTGTATGTTGTCTACAGTAGTAGCGCCCACTGCACTTCTGGAATGCTGCCCAGTCCTTTTGGTGGTGCTTGCCTTCCTTTTCCTGTTCCTTCTTCTTTCTCCCGGTGCTTTTTCCTCTTTAATCTTGTTTTCAATAAACAACCTCCTCATAAACTCCACAGGAGTTTCACCTACCTTTTTTAATGGAATAAGAAACTGCTGCATTTCATAGTATGTTGTAGTTCTTTTTATACTCATCCCTAAGTTGCCGACAATCTGTCGAAGATTCAGGAGGCTAAAGACTGGTATTAACCTATTATCCGAATACAAAAAGGCTACTTTCCATTTAAATAATGAAGGCAATTCTACATCTTCTATTTTTTCAAATTGCCCCTGAATAGCATAAGAGGCCGTTTCCTGCACTTCTGCTAATACCCTTTTATAAGCCGCTTGTTCGTCTAGGTTTTCATTATTGTATTTAGCAGCCCAAGTATATTCACTATTGGAAATCGCCTTTTGAGGTCGGGCTTTTAGATTCTTTCTCTTATAAATGCCAAATTTCAGAGAATTATGACCGTTGATGCTGCCAAGCGGTTTTGTGAATGTCTCTACATATTGGCAGAATGTTTCTTTGTTGCCTACGGATACGTATTCATTTAGAGTCATTTTTTTAAGTTTCTCAAATGGCCATTCCGATAGGAACTTGCTTAGTAAGTATTCATGTAGACGCCTGTTTTGGATTTTCAAGGGTGTCATTTTTGCGTTATTCCTTTCAAATATAAGCCTAACTGCTCCTGTTTTGTGTAGATAATTCTATTTCACTTCCACTTTCTTTCCATCGGATTTCTTGATTCCTCACCTTTTAATTCTACTCAGATGGGGATTTCATGTTTCTGCTACTTCACGCTTCCACTTTACTTCTATCTCAGCTCCACTAAACAGCCTTTTACGCATTCTATTTTGCATGTGTATTTAATCAGTAAAAAAAAAGTATGTATGATTAGTGTTACATGGAAAACCTACCTGATAGCTTCCTTTATCTTATTGGGTATTTACTACGCAACAGTAGTGTTGCTTTATGCTAAGAAAGCCGGACAGCCATTATTGAGGAGAAAGAATATACAGCCTCCCCGCAAGTCTGTGGAGAAAGGCAATGAAGTTGTAACTGGCGTACCGGATTACCCACAGGAACAACATCATGACGAAATAGAGCAACTGCCTTTAGATGGTGCGACTGCAATGGCCATACAGAATCTTGTGGATGAATTACAGGCGTTTGCTGCCGCTGCTGGTAAAAATAATATGACCAAAGAAGAATTGATGGCAGGTGTTCAGTCAATATTGGACAAATATCCCGGTATAGCTGGTACTGATATGCAGGACGGCATCAGTTCGCTGATTGTAGTTACTCTGGAAAATAATTGCGCTGTTCATCTGGATGATAGTGAGGTAAGTGAATTGTGGCGAGGATAACAGCGTGATAGCTTCGCCTGCTGTGAAGTGTGCAGGAAAAACAAGTGCGTGTGATAGTAGCAGCGGCGAAGCCTTTTTATCTCTTCTTTAATCTCTCTCTATAACAATTTCCATTAACAAAAAAGAAAAGTGAACATGAAAGTGTGCGTTGTGAATTGCTTTGAAAAAAGCAAAAGGGCGATGCTATGCGCATCCATCACTGCGGTATTAGCAGTAAGTAGTCTGGCAGTGTATGCACAGGATGGCATTAAAGGCATTGAGGAAGCAAACGGGAAAGTACGTGGCTACTTCGGTGTAGGCTGCGACCTGATGTATGCAGTAGGTGGTGTTTTGGGCCTGATCGGTGCTGTTCGGGTTTATCAGAAGTGGAGCAATGGAGCGCCTGAAACGGGTTCTATTGCCGCTGCATGGTTTGGTAGCTGTGTGTTTCTCGTTATCGTGGCTACTGTATTGAAATCCTTTTTCGGCATCCAGTAAAACGTAGAAGTATGGCAAACAGTGTCTATGTAATTAACAAGGGTGTCAATAAGAGTATTGAGTTCAAAGGTCTTCGTGCGCAATATATCTGGTATCTCGGCGGTGGCATTGTGGCATTACTGGTGCTGTTCGCCATACTCTACATTATCGGCGTTCCCTCCTTTATCTGTATTGGCATTGCAGTGGTAACTGGCGCTTTCCTCTTCATGCAGGTGTATAAGCTAAGTAATAAATATGGTGAGCATGGCATGATGAAACAGGTTGCCAAAAGAAGTATTCCCACACTGATAAAATGCAATGATAGAAAGGTATTCAAGAAGCCGCCGGTGAACAGCTAACCTGATTCGTGAACAAGCAAAATCTGAAAGATGGAAAAGTGGTTGAAAGATGTATTACCCATTATGGACGTAGAACATGATTGCATTGTGTCTAAACAAGGAGATATTACAGTAGCCTTTCATTGTAGCCTCCCTGAAATATTCTCCCTCTCTAATGAAGATTATGAAACGCTGCATCAGGGAATTATTAAGGCTATTAAGGTGCTGCCTAAGTTTACAGTTTTCCAGAAGCAGGATTGGTTTGTACAGTCTAAGTATAAGGCCGACTTTACTAAAGAGGATACCAGTTTTTTAAGCCGTAGTAGTGAATCCTATTTCAACGAACGGCCTTACCTCGATCATACCTGTTATATCCTGCTTACGAAAAAGCCAGACGGAAGGAAAGTTGGGAGTTCTCTTTTTTCCAACCTGTTGCGTCCCTCACTGGCACCTGAACAGACTATTAGCGCAGTTATGCTGCAAGACTTTCTGGACAGCGTTGGTCAGTTTAAACGGATACTGGAAGATACCGGCTTTATTAAGTTACAGCGTTTGTGTAATGGTGATTTGTTGAGCCAAGAACGAAAAATTGGCCTGATTGAAAAGTATTGCTTCTTGTCGGAAAGGGATGATTCTTTTTTGGTAAAGGATATAGAGTTAAAGAACGGTCTGCGTGTGGGCGATCAGCATGCGCAGCTTTATACGCTATCCGCCGGGGAAGATTTGCCTGCTATGTGTGGTTCCCGTATTAATTACGATAAGTATTCAACAGACAAGACCAAGTTTTCAATAGGCTTTGTATCTACGTTGGGGCAGCTCCTTCCGTGTAATCATATCTATAGTCAGTACCTGTTTATAGAAGATAGTGCAAAGACTATGAAAAAGCTGGAAAGTAAGCGGCTTCGTTTGCAGTCACTGGCAGCTTACTCACGGGAAAATGCTATATCAAGGGATGCCGTAAATGCCTTTCTTAACGAGGCTATCAGTGAACAACGCCTGCCGGTAAAAGCTCATTTCAATGTACTGGTCTGGACGGATAAGGAAGCTGAGTTGAAAGACCTGAAAAACATGGTATCCTCGGCGCTAGCCCAGATGGATGCTGTAGCGAAACAGGAAACAGCAGGTGCAGCACAGATATTCTGGTCAGGTATTCCGGGGAATGCAGGCGATTTTCCGCTGAATGATACGTTCGACACATTTGCGGAGCAGGCGGCCTGCTTTCTTAATATGGAGAGCAATTACCGTTCTTCTATCAGCCCGGTGGGTCTTCGTATGGGTGACCGGTTAACCGGGAGGCCAGTGCATGTTGATATATCAGACGAGCCGATTTTAAAGGGTGTCTGCACAAATAGGAACAAGTTTATTCTTGGCCCGTCTGGTTCTGGTAAAAGCTTTTTTACAAACCATATGGTTCGTAGCTATTACGAACAGGGGGCGCATATAGTTCTTGTTGATGTAGGCCATTCTTATAAGGGGCTTTGTGATATGGTGGATGGTTACTACTTCACTTACGATGAAAAGCACCCCATAAAATTCAATCCTTTTTATATCGGTGAGGGTGATAGTCTTGATACCGAAAAGAAAGAAAGTATTAAGGCGCTGTTGCTCGCCTTATGGAAAAAGGATACAGAACCTTTTACACGTAGTGAGTATGTAGCGTTATCCAATGCACTGCAATTGTACTATGATAAGCTGGATAAGGATAGCAGCATTTTTCCTTGCTTCAATAGCTTTTATGATTTCCTCAGACAGGACTTTGTGGAAGTTCTGAAACTGGAAAGGGTAAAGGAAAAGGATTTTGACATAGACAACTTTCTTTATGTACTTCGTCCTTATTACAGCAACGGTGAGTTTGATTACCTGCTGAATGCAACGGAGAATCTTGATATACTGCAACAACGACTGGTAATCTACGAGCTGGATGCAATTAAAGACCATCCCATACTTTTTCCAATTGCTTCGCTTATCTGTATGTCCGTATTCATTAACAAGATGCGTAAACTCAAAGGAGTGCGTAAGATGATTTTGATTGAGGAAGCGTGGAAAGCATTAATGAAAGAGGGGTTTGCTGAATATATCAAGTATCTGTTTAAAACGGTTCGTAAGTATTTCGGGGAGGCTATTGTAGTTACTCAGGAGGTGGAGGATATTATTTCTTCTCCTATTGTAAAGCAGGCCATTATCAATAATAGTGATTGTAAAATACTGCTAGACCAATCTAAGTATCAGAACAAATTTTCGCAGATACAGGAGTTGCTGGGGCTTACAGAAAAAGAAAAGGCGCTGGTGTTATCTGTTAATAAAGCCAATGACCCGGCGCTAAAGTATAAAGAGGTCTTTATTTCTCTTGGCGGTCAATTGTCGAAAGTCTATCGAACGGAAGTGTCCACAGAAGAGTATCTGGCTTACACAACAGAAGAGAGCGAAAAAGTAAAGGTTGGACAGTATACTGCCAAATACGGAAGCATACAGAAAGGTATAGCCATGCTGGCCGCAGAAATGCGAAGTAAGCGCTAATCATTACATCATTCATAAAAAATAGTTACATGAAAAAGTTATTACTGCTGATCATTATAGCAGGTATGGCTGCTGTTGCTCCATTGGAGAAAGCGCATGCGCAACTTGCTATTGCGGAAGTCATTAAAGCGGGTGTTAAAAAGGTGGTTAAAGCTGTTGATCTGAAAATTCAGCGCCTACAGAATGAAACGATCTGGTTACAGAATGCGCAAAAAGCGGTTGAGAATACCATGTCACAGTTGAAGTTGTCTGAAATTTCTGATTGGGTTGGCAGGCAGCGAACCTTATATGCCGATTACTTTCAGGAATTATATAAGGTGAAAAGCTTGATTACCTATTACCACCGTATTCGTGAAATTACTGGCATGCAGGTTAGCATTGTTCAGGAATATGGCAGAGCATGGAGTATCATTAAGCAGGATACACATTTTACCACTGACGAAATTACTTACATGGAAAAGGTGTACGGTGGCATTCTTGATGCTACGGTAAAGAATATCGATCAGCTTTCTCTTGTCATTAATTCCTTCACTACGCAAATGTCTGATGCAAAGCGTTTGGAAATGATTAATAACTGTGCATCAGAGGTGGAGCAGAACTATAGCGATCTAAAGCAGTTCAATTCGGACAATGCTATGGTTAGCATCAGGCGTGCCCGCGATTTACAGGATGCGATTACTCTTAAGAAGCTCTATGGACTGACTAATCCTTAAAACACATCTATGAAAAAGTGCTTATTCCTTATTACGCTTTTCGCTTCTGTGTCTGCTGCATTGCAAGCCCAAACGTTTGCTGAATGGTTTAAACAGAAAAAGACACAGACTAAATATTCACTGGCTCAGGTAGTTGCATTACAAGGGTATGCTGGTGTATTGCGGAAGGGTTATAACATAGCAAAGGACGGCTTAGGTATTATCAATTCCATCAAGTCGGGTGACTTCCGGCAGCATAGTGAATATTACAGTTCGCTGAGAAATGTAAGCCCTAAAGTAAAATCGGATGGAGCCTACATCACTACCGTAATGTTACAGTTGAGATTTATGGAGGTCTATAAACGCATCAAGTCCGATGCGTTGGGTAGTGAATGGCTAAGTGCTTCAGATAAATTTTACACGCAGAGGGTGCTAGATGGCGCTTTGTCTAAATGTTCTGAAAATGCGGAAATGCTTTCCAGTCTTTCTGCTGACGGTCAGTTGCAGTTGACAGATGATGAAAGGATGCAGAGGATTCATGCAGTTAAGGATGAAATGCAGGATTTATATGTTTTCATACAGCATTTTGCGGGCAATGTCCGTGTCCTGATGGCGAACCGGAAGACAGAGATTATGGAAAGCAGGAAGCTTCAAAAGCTCACCGGTGTCTCCCGGTAACACACTATTACTTAATCACATTAAAACATTATCATGAACAAAGGAAATATGATGACGGCTATTGTGGATGCCTGCACTTATATCAATGCTGCGTTGGCAAGAGTGGTAAGAAAATCCAAAGAGGCTGGAATGTTCACCGATGCAGAAAACAACTATATCATTTCTGTTTTTGGTGAAATGACTAAAGAGGGAAATCAATACATAGATAAAGTAAAAGAGTTGCTGGCACCTAAACAGCCGATTCCAGAAGATGAACTGCTGTCAACCTTAACCCGCATGTACACTATCATGCGTGGTTATTCCAATCGGGTTAAGAAGTTTGAAAAGGACTTCGATACCCTAATTAAAAAGCGAAGCAAACGCCTTACAGATATAGATGAGATTCAGAGGGTTTTCAAAACCAAACCATCCGTAACCGAAACGCTTACTTAAAAATATAGACATGCGAAAGATAGTATTATTTGTTTTGCTGTCTGTTTGCTTATCCAAAGCACAGGCGCAATCTTTTGAAGTGCAGCAGTTGATTCTGAACGTTGAAAAATTGGCGCAATTAAAACAGATTTTAACTGATCTGAAAGATGGGTATGAGATAGTGAGTAAAGGGTATAATGCTGTTCGTGATGTTTCTAAGGGAAATTTCGATTTGCACAGTGTTTTTCTGGATGGACTGATGCAGGTTAGCCCTACAGTTCGCAGGTACAGGAAGGTTGCTGAAATTACAGGTTTTCAGGTACGTATTGTAAAAGAGTATAAAACGGCTTACCGTGTTTTTTTACGCAGTAATCTTTTCAACTCTGCTGAAATCGGTTATTTGAATAAAGTGTATGATAACCTTTTCCAGAAGTCATTGAAGCACCTCGATGATCTTACTACAGTAATTACGGCAGGGCAGCTGCGTATGTCTGATGATGAACGGTTGCAGGCTATAGATGGCATCTATGATCAGATGCAGGATAAGCTAAGTTTTCTTAGGCATTTCAATAACAGTACTGGCATACTTGCCGTGCAGCGTTCAAAACAACAGAGCGAAGTAAGCCGTTTGCAGAAGCTGTTTGATGTTAAGAAATAAGGGCCGTCCATTTAGGTAACAAACAAAATCAGTTTATGAAAATGAGTGTTAGAATCATGCTTTGCATGATAGTAGGGATGAGTTTACCTTTTATCACCCATGCGCAGAGCGATGGTAGCTTGGCTGGAGATATTAAAAGTCTCCACACGGTTCTTGAAAAATTGCAGGATGAAATGTTGCCTATGTGCGAAAAGCTGATTGGCGTTGGCCGTGGAATCGGAGGCTTCGCAGCCCTGTGGTATATCGCTTCGCGGGTATGGCGGCACATTGCTAATGCAGAAAGCATAGACTTCTATCCGTTATTCCGTCCTTTTGTGGTGGGTGCTGCTATCGTAATGTTTCCTGCCGTCCTTAATATTATCGGTACAGTAATGAAGCCTACTGTGTCTGGAACAGCAGCTATGGTGAGCAATTCTGACAAGGCAATTGCTGATCTCTTAAAGCAAAAAGAAGAGGCTATCAAAAACTGTGACTTCTACGATATGTATGTAGGTGAAGATGGGCAGGGGGATATTGATAAGTGGTATAAATACACTCACCCGGAAGATACGGAGGGTAGTGCTGGTGATGGGATTTTTGCCAGCATTGGCAATGATGTAAGGTTTGCAATGGCTAAAGCATCTTATAATTTCCGCAATTCAATTAAAGCTTTTATGGCGGAAGTACTGCAACTTCTGTTTGCCGCGGCTTCGCTTTGTATAAATACTATGAGGACGTTTAATCTTGTTCTCCTTGCAATAATTGGCCCTTTAGTATTTGGGATAAGCATTTTCGATGGGTTTCAGCATACGCTGAAACAATGGTTAGCCCGCTATCTGAATGTGTTTCTCTGGCTACCTGTAGCCAATATTTTCGGCGCTGTGATAGGAAAGATTCAGGAGAACATGCTAAAGATTGATATATCACAGATAAATCAAACCGGAGATACTTTTTTCAGCAGGACAGATGCAGGTTATCTGATTTTCATGGTTATAGGTATCGTAGGATATTTTACTGTTCCCACTGTAGCAGGCCAGATTATCCACGTTGACGGCAGGGATAATTTCACAGGGAAGGTAACAGGTAATGCTGGTGGAAGTGTTTCAATGGCTTCGGGTGTTGCTGGTCTTAAATAGTTCTACCTGAACCGATCTGTATTTACGTAGAAAATGAGTAAGGCATGTTTGGATTCACCGTGCAAAGTGCCCCCTAATAATTAACTAAAGCTTACAGTCATGTTTACAAAATTCAAGCAGATAGACAGTGCTTTTAAAGCCGTGCGCTTATTTATGATGGTGGTAGTGGCTTGCTGCATTGCTTTGTGTGGTTTCGCGCTGTATAAAAGTTATGAACTGGCTGCCATTACGCAGAATAAGATATATGTATTGGCTAACGGAAAAATTCTGGAAGCGGTAGCCGGTGATAAAAAAGATAATGTTGCTGTAGAGGTGCGCGATCACGTTAAGACCTTCCATAGCTCCTTTTTTACACTTGACCCGGACGAACGGGTAATACAGGATAATATTACCAAAGCTCTGTATCTGGCTGACGGAACAGCGCGCAAGCAATATGATAATCTTCGTGAGAGTAATTATTATTCCAATCTTATATCTGCCAATATAAGCCAGCGCATAACAATTGATAGCGTGGACTTGAACCTCAATGTTTATCCGTATTACTTCCGGTGTTATGCAACTCAAAAGATTGTCCGTACTACCAGTGTGCTTTACCGCAATCTCGTAACCGAAGGGTATGCGAGGGATGTTAGCCGCTCTGATCATAACCCCCACGGTTTTCTGATTGAAAAGTGGAATACACTCGCAAATGTGGATGTGAAAATTGAAACAAGGTAAAATCATCGTTTTATGTTGAAATTATTCAAGCGCCGCAGTGCTGCACCACAGACTTCGGGTGCATGGGATAAGTTGAATGAAGCCATTCACAGACAGCAAAAGCGTTATTCCGATTTATTACAGTCAAAAACAGCTGGGTGGAGTAAGGGCAGATTGATCTTGTCGCTTGTTGCTTTCTGCTTTTTATTTGGAAGCAGTAGTATTTATGCTATCCTAAGTGCTTTTGATGAACCGACTTATTCAATAGAAGTGTCTACAATCACTGTGCCTACAACAGCTAATGCTTCTCCAGCCCACAAGCATGACCAGGTGCCGCCATCGATCACAAGGATGATAAAGTTTAAGAGGTATATGGACAGTCTTTCTTCCGCCCCCGGCGGCGTGCGCATTCATGACAGCTTAAATCAGGCAAGGCCGGGCTTACTGGATAGTGTAGAAGCTGCTATCCTTTTGTTTGAAACATCTAAAAAATAATCACAATGCAATCTCAGAATACCAAACAGGCTTTATCTGCCAAGACAGAACGCCAAAGGAAATTTTTGCTGTTCTTTCCACTATTTTCTTTTCCGCTGTTCACATTTGTTTTATGGTCACTCGGTGTCATTGTACCTGTTGATTCAACGGCCCAGACGGAACAAGCGCATAAAGGCATCAATATGACTTTGCCGGATGCCAGTATCAAAGATGAAAAGAATCTTACAAAGCTTAGTTTTTATGAACAGGCTGAAAGGGATTCTGCCAAATGGAAGGCACAGGCTAAAAATGACCCGTATTACAAGCTTCCTGATTCGGATTTATTGACTGATACTGCCGCTGGTCGTCCGTTTTCAACCGGCACCCATTTATCTTATGATCCTTCACCTTACGGACAACCCGGTTATAAGAATGATAAAGAAGCAAAGGTGTATGAAAAAATAGCGGCGCTTAATCGCCAATTAGAGCAGTCCGCAAGTGATTCTCAACCTACGGCTGTAAAAGCTTCGCCTTCGCCGGGTATGTCTGCCGGTGGCATGACTACTGCCGATGTTGACAGGCTCGAAGGCATGATGCGTTCGATGGCTGAGGGTAAAGAAGAAGACCCGGAATTGAAGCAGCTCAATGGAATGTTAGAATCCATTCTGGATATACAACACCCGGAGCGCGTACAGGAGAAGATCAGGAAGAACTCAGTTCGCAATAAGGAAAAGGTTTTTCCGGTTAACCGCCAGAAACAGCAGACAATTTCTTTATTGCAGTCTCCATCGACACCGCAGCTGCTCCCGGATACCCTTGTGAGGAAAGATAGTACTGCTCTGACGGTTAGCCCGCTGGCGCAGTCCAATGCTTTTTTCTCACTGGATGAGGATACGGATACCGGAGGTGATTTGCCAACTGCCATTGAGGCCGTTGTTCACGCTACCCAAACCATTGTGTCAGGTGCCACTATCAAATTACGTCTTACTACGGACGTATATATAAATGGACTGTTTATCCCTTCCGGAAGTTTTGTGTACGGTGCAGCAGCACTAAATGGTGAACGGCTTACAGTCAATATAAAATCTGTTGCATATAAAAATAATATCCTGCCTGTAGCGCTTTCGGTTTATGATATGGATGGTATGGAAGGTTTGTACATGCCGGGGGCTATAGCAAGGGATGTTATGAAACAGTCAACTGATCAGACTATTCAAGGCATCGGCCTCACTTCTTTAGACCCCTCTCTGGCCGCGCAGGCTACTTCTGCCGGAATTGGTGCTGCCAAAAGTCTGCTTAGTAAGAAGGTTAAGCTGGTTCGTGTAACAATCAAAGAAGGGTATAAGGTACTTCTTAGGGATAATAATGTTCAGTAATCTATTTATTCAAATATCAAATATCAAAGTATGAAAATGAAAACAGTTCGTTTGGGAGTTGTGATAGCTTTGCTATTCGGGGTGTTCTTTAATGATGTTGATGCACAGCTCAGTGGTCGTTTGCCTGTGTTCAATGAAATTCCCACATTGGATTTAGCGGTCGGTTATAGTAAAACTACAAATCTGGTTTTCCCTTATGAAATTAAGAGTGTTGACAGGGGTAGTAAAAGCCTGCTTGCGCAAAAGGCGAAGGGTGTAGAAAATGTATTACTGGTAAAGGCTGGTCAGGTTGACTTTGCAGAAACCAATCTGAGCGTTATTACTGGTGATGGGCGGCTCTACTCATTTCGTGTAGTCTATGCCGAAAATCCATCCTTACTTAACCTTTCATTCCAGCCTGATAGCGTGCCTGCTTTTGCCGCATGGCCAGAAAGAGTTCCTGCAAAAATAGATGGGGTGCTTGTAAATGATGACATTTTACATGCGGATGCGGATCATGCTAAACATGCAGCTACGTTTCTTAACAAGCGTACTAAGGAGAATAAGGTTGCTGCCGCATTACATAGCATCTATGTAAAGGATAAAGTAATGTGGTTTTCTTTGGAACTACAGAACTATTCATTGCTTGATTATGAGCCTGCATTTATCAGGTTCTTTCTGAAAGATAAAAAGAAAGCAAAGCGTACTGCTCAACAGGAAACAGAACTATATCCGGTATATCAGGAGAAAAGTTTGTCTGTTGCCGGTAACAAGTCGCTTACTACTACTATTGGCCTCCCTCAGTTTACTATACCGGCAGATCAGCAGTTGGTTATTCAAATTGGTGAGCATAATAACAGCCGATTATTGGAACTGACCATTAAAGGTGGCGTAATACTCAAAACAAGGCTGTTGAGGCCGTAGTGTTTACTGTAAAATTCTAGTTATGGACTTTGTGTTTGAAGAAACTGTGTTGATTGAAGTCTTTCTGGATGAACAGCGAACAGAAGGCAGGCACTGGGTTGCTTACGATGCGGCGCTGCCGCGGTTGGGGATGAATGATCTCTCCTGTTTTTCTGCTATATACGATGTAAAGCAATACTGTTTTGATAATTCAATTGGCGATGAACAGTTTGTTTACTGTACGATTGATAAGATGCTACAGACATTAGATAGCGCAGTAAACAAGGTTTCCAAAAAGAGTCGAAATCATTAAAAACTGTAGCTATGGAATTTGTGAAGAGTGATTTAAAACAGATAAAGGACTTTCTGGATAAGGAGCAGGTGAATGGCAACCAGTATGTAGTTTATTCCGGCGATGAACCGTTTCTTCGGCGTTGGGATATGGAATGTTTCAAAACCGAAGTTGCTGCAAGGGAGAACATACAGAAGCATGCACTTTACTTGGGTGAGTATGAATATAATTCTATCAGAAATGTGCAGTCGCAAGTCAATCTGGCGCTAAATAAACATGAGTTAACAGAACAGATCGGCCAAAGCAATATTGTAGAACGGTTTGATAATAACAGGGTGCCTTTGATTGTTGATGCTCTTCTTTATGATAATCCGGTATATGTTCATGTTCAGGATACTGTGGCCGTTCAGGATAAAGTCAGCCGGTATGATGTTGTTGCACATCCCGGCAGAACGGACAGGCAGGCTTCCCGGAATGACATAAAAGTAATTTCAACACATGGTAACTATGCAGATGCGGAAAGGGCTTTTGCTGGAAGTGTGCAGTTGGACAAACAGAAGTCAGAGGGCGAACGTAGCAATTATACGCTGATTGGCCGTTTTGAGGATGTTGAACCGAAAATGCTTGCAACCGGCCAGCCTGTTAACGGCACCGGTGTTACCATGAAGTTTGCCTACCAGTGCTATGATTCGGTAAAAAATCAGAAGGACTATGCGATTGCTACTGTTCATACTGAAAAGGATTTAGTACCGATTTATAAGCCCCGCTGGGTTACCGCCGAACCAGAAAGTAAAAAACTACAGTTCCACGAAAACAAGCCGGAGAAAGCAATGGACAGAGAGGGAAATACACTTTTCAGCAAAGAGGCTGACAAAACGCTTGTGCAACCCGGCGTTAACACCGGTAAAAAACGCGCTGATGAGTTAGAGCGGTGATTATCTAATTTTTAAAAGGGAGTGTTATGTATGTTACACAACTCACAGGCTTTTTCACAGCCATAGGTAGAGATGACAGGATTACCAGCATGCACATATCTGTATATATGGCGCTGTTTCAATTCTGGAATTTAAACAGCTTCCGTAATCCCGTGTATATCACACGCAGGGAGGTTATGCAGACTGCAAAGGTGCAGCGAAATTCCTATCATAAGTGCATGAAAGATTTACATGCTTTTGGATACATCCAGTATATACCTTCTTTTCATCCGATTTTAGGCAGTCAGGTGTATTTGCACAATTTGTTAACCACAAATAATACGTTATGCAATATTATCTCCTGATTGATAACGGTGAATATGTGATAATGAAGGTCAAGCCTGCGGACACTGACACGTTTCTGGCTTTGTACGGTAACAGATTGCTCATGCAGGCAAATAGCTTGTTTGAGTTGCTAGATATGTTTGAAGCTGATATAGTCCACAGTAATCGGTCACATTTGAATTAAGAGGTTTGCCGGAAAATGAAGCGGGCAATGCAGGAGTGCAACCCGCCAGCGATAAGGCAACAGGGTGGGATAATGAGGATAAGCCCCGCTATGGCGGGCCTTATCTCTCTTTTTCGCCCCGATTAACTAATCGAATTAAATATTTTACTTATGGGTTCTATTGATATAGTGACGAAACAGGATTTGGAACAGTTCAAAACTGATCTGTTAGCAGCGGTTAAAGTGCTGTTAGACGAAACAAGAAATGAGCCCCCACGGCGTTGGTTAAAAACCTATCAAGTGCGAGATATGTTGGGTGAAATTTCGGCAGGTACATTGCAAACTATGCGTAACAATGGGATGCTGCCATACTCACTTTTAACAGGTTTGGCATTGTATGAGTATGCAGATGTTACAAAATTAATGGATGAATTAAAGGTGCCTATAAAAAAAAGGGGATGACAACATTTAACTTAATAATGAACTAGCTGAAAAGTCTGTCCAAGTTGTTTGGACATGTTTAAGTCCATTTATTTTGGGTACGTCCGGATGAGATGTTATGAAAATCAGTATTTTGTGATTGCATAGCAAAATTTACCGATGGATAAACTCTTAGCAAAACTAGCCAATTCTCCAAAGCTTCTTGGAAGTATCCACGAATGTGAAGTTCAGGCAACTGAGGTACTAAAACATTACATTACAAATTTTCCTGAGTTCACGGATCATTCTATTGATCATTCAAAGAGTGTTCTTCGTTATGTCGAGTTTGTGCTTGGAGAAAATTTGAATCAACTTAATGTTGATGAAGCCTATATTCTGATAATGGCTGGATTTTTACATGATATTGGTATGTCCCCTACTAATAGAATGAAAGAGCAAATATTGGCCGGTGAAAAATTTAAAAAATACGGTAAAAGCTTTGAGGAATATTTAAGGGAATTTCATCACGAAATTTCATATGAATATATATCTACACATTGGGAAAACCTTAAGATTGTAAATCCAATTTACGCAGAAGCAATTGCTTTAGTGGGAATGGGCCATCGAGTTGTTAACTTGTTTGATTTTGCTAATTACAACCCAGAGTTTCCCGTTAAAAGCGGTAATGAGTATGTATGTTTACCTTATCTCGCGGGTGTTCTCCGACTAGCGGATGAATTGGATATAACCAATGATCGAACTCCAGACTTATTGTATGGGGGTTATTTTCCTACTAACAAAATCAGTCAAAAGGAATGGGATAAACATAAGGCGAATTATTTTGTAAATTTTGGCCAGAACACTATAAAAATCACAAGCGCTTGTTATAATAAGGATTTGTATTTTGCACTATTAAAGCAATATGGAAAAATCGAAGATGTAATAAAGTATCTTCAGAAACTAATTTTAGCAATTCCATTTAGAGATAGGTCGCTAAAAGTGGATTTTTATCGACTTGAGAAAGATGTGAAGGTACATGGATTTATTCCAAAGGAGATTGGTTTTACATTTGATATACAAAATACGATAGATACATTCGTTGGTCGTAATATTTATAATAGTTCTTTTGTAGCAATTAGGGAGTGTTTGCAGAATGCAATAGATTCTTGCCGTTTTAAAGCAAATAAAGAAACAATAAATTATCAGCCACTAATTAAGGTGGTTCTTCAAGATGGCACCTTAACTATTAGCGATAACGGCTTAGGCATGGATGATTTTATAGTAGAACACTATTTTGCTAAGCTTGCCAAAAGCTATTATCGCGAGGAAAGGGTGTCAAATAAATACGAAGCAATCGGTCAGTTCGGAATTGGTGTATTCTCATATTTTATGCTTTGTAATTACTTTGATGTTGAGTCAAAGCAGGAGGATAAGCAAACTATCAAATTTAGAGTAACAAAAGACGCAGGCTCTTATTTCCATTTCTATGATAGTGCTAACAGGAACTCTTCTGGAACGGATATTACGTTTCATTTGACAGATAATCTTGATTATGAATTTCTAATTGAAAAGGTACGGGAATACATTCGATATGTCGAAATTCCGATACACCTAATGTATAAAGATGATTTGTCTGTAGTTGAAAAAAAGGAAATGAATATTTCAATTCCAAAAATGCTAAGCCATGTTGATCGTTACCATTCAGGTGAACTTGCTGCGCTTCATGCTGTTGAGTTTGCTTATAGTGATTCAGAAGTTGATGGAAAAGTTGCCATTCTTTTCCAAAAGGACGGCGATGGTGTATTTTTGCCATTTGATAATTATGAAGTCTTAAAGACATATCAGTCATCCAAAGTAGAGGTTTCTCAAAAGGGAATTTTTGTCAAAAATTTTGATAACCGTGCTATGGACAATTGTATTGGTGTTTTGAACTTATTGAAGAAGAATGACATCAAACTTGGTCGTAGTGGTTTCAATGATCATGATTTTCTATTCAGAATCCTTGAACGTTTTTATGTGCCGATTCTTAATATGGTGTTTGATAATTGGAAATTATTAGATGCCAAAAGGAAGTGGGAATTGTCAAGGGAGCTTATGGGACATGTCTTTACTGATTCGCCTGTGCGCCCCTATATTAGAGAATTTTACGATCGACTGTACTATAGAGTATATCGAAATGAGCAATATGAATATCTTACAATTTCTGAAGTATTAGCCTTAGGTGAGTTTGCTTTAGTAAAAAGTAACTCAGGATTTGATAGACCACGCCAGAATATCATTGTTGAACTCGATCCTATCGCTCGAAATCTAAAGTTGCCACTTGTTTTCGATAGATGGGCCCCGCCGATGAAACTTTTATACAATTTATGCCAGTTTGAACGTTTTGATATTACTGTGCGATCTACTTCAAGGCATCTGTTTTTTTGTGTTAATTCAAATCAAAATGTTGAAGAATACAAGATAATTGATAGTAATAGAATGGAGTGCTTTGCCTTCGATGCACCTTATGTTTGCGGCTTTACTAACATTTCGATTGAGCGCCCTTTTAATACTGAGCATCGAATATTGAAGTATTATTTCCATAATTTGAATCTCATTAAATCCAACCCAAAGATTAACCGGCTTTATGATAAATTATTTTATGAAATTGGGCAGTTTATTTTTTCTACACATGCCTATCCCGGTGAAAAAGATCCAAAACAAGAGATTCAATATTTGCAGAATCTGCTACAAAAAATAAATGATTCAAGTGGTACAGATTTCTCATTAAAAAAAAGCGACTTCCCAATTTGGATACAATCTAATTTTGACTAAAAATTCTTATGTTTTGGCTATTATGATTTGTTGTCATTTCTGGAATAATGATTTTCAAAGGTTGCTTTCTGGATATGAGAGCAGGGAGCTAGTTTAAATGATTCTATTGTCGAAGGAGATAACGCCAACGCCTTAAATGGTGCCCATATACAAGGAGGTTCGGAAGCTGTTCAACCGATATAATAAAGTGCCTACCTCTCATAATGTAGGGGTAGGCTTTAAAATATTACCTACTCAGAAGCGATTTTTTTAAGTGCAGAAAGAGCGGCCTTATCTTTATACTCTGTTTTTGTTTTTCAAAAAGATGTTTTACGTTGTTTGGAATCGGGATTTTCTGACCAGTTACGTTTTCTATTGCTTCTGGAAACTTCACAGGATGGGCGGTTTCTAGGAAGAATCGCTTTTGAATGGCGTTGCTTTTTACCTGTTTATCCGTATTTTTGTCCTGTTCTTTGATCTCAAACTCTCGTGAGAAAGCGCGTGAGTGAATTTTATTATTGTCACTAAAAGGTTGATAACCACGATATTGCGGGGGCTGGTCGAATCCTGTCCTCCCGACTGACTTAAAAGCCATTACTCACCTGAAAAAGTTGGTAATGGCTTTTTTCTTTTTAAACCATTCTCTGAAACCCTTTGCTGGCCCCCAAGTTTTCAACTTGATCCCATTCCAGCTTTACGAAAATGTTTAGGGCTTTTTTAATGCGTGGTTTTTGACCGCCAGGAAAAGATATTTATACCAGTTTTATCAAATATTCAGATGCTTATCTTTCGTTACTATTTAGTAATACTGAAGATTATTTTTACCTTGTATCATCAATTAAATATATGGTACGCCCAGTCCTACTTTTATTCGCTATAATACTGGCAGGTTGCAGTTCTTCGAACATTGCCGTGCAGGATACGCCTATTCCCCGTGGTAAGACAATAGGGCTCGGTTACTTTAATATGCAGTTGGAAAAAAAGAAAAAACACAATACGGATACTGTATGTTACTGCATAGGGAAAACAATCCAGACAGCATTGATACCCTACCTTCAAAAAGCCCATTTTAAAGTAATAGACCTTCCCATTCCTGAAAAAGCAACCGACTTCCAGGCCGCAATGATCGCAGATTCCATGCATGTGGATTACCTGCTTACCGCAACCGGATTGGTAGATCTGGTAGGTAAGAGCAGTTTTGTGGATGCATTGTCTTTAAAAGCAGTAGACCTGAAATCGGGGGAAGTTGCATTTTCCGGGGCCTTTTCAGGTGTTGCTATACGCCCGGTGAAAGCTGCCGGAAAAATAGGGCAGGCAATAGTGGCTAAAATACAATAAGAAGCTTCGCATAGCAGACCTTTCATTGATACCAATCATACAAATAGAAACAAGGAAAAGAAGGAGTGCCCTACCAACAAAAAATTAAGTATTTAATTCCGTTGGTGCATATCCGAATTGCTTTTTAAATGCAAATGAGAAGTGTGAGAGATTTTCAAAACCTGTTTCAAGGTAAACATCTACGGGCCTTCTTTTATATTCCACAAGCTGGCGATGGGCAAGCTCCAGCCGTTTTTGTATCAGCCAGCGTTGCGGTGTGGTATGAAATACTTTACGAAAATCACGGTTGAATGTTGCCAGGCTGCGGCCCGTGAGATAACCGAATCTTTCCAACGGCATATTAAACATAAAGTTCTTTTCCATAAAGTCGGTCAGGTTAATCTTGCCTGGTTCTTCAAAATTGCCGAGGGAATTGAACAGCTCTTCGTCGATGAGCTTTAAGATGGAAATAGCTTCATCTGTCTTGGCTTCTGCAAGACTTTCGGGTAATTCGTTCTTTAGATCGAAATAGGGGACAAGTGAACTGAATAAACTATCAAGCAGCGGATGTTTTTCCATTTGCTTAATGCCCAATTTAGGCATCGTTGAAGAGGGTGTTTTGAGGTGGTGTTTTACAAAGTAGCCCTGCATGGCTTCGGGGGTTAAATAAATGGCCACAGAACTGTAAGGGCGCCCATCTTTCGCTGTCTTCAGCACCTTTGCCAGTTCATTTCTGGGAAAGAAAATGGTGTCGCCTGCACCAAGTACATAAGTGATACCGGGTAAGATGATCTTCATCTCACCCGATATCATTCTTATCAGTGTATTCTTTTGAACAATCAGCTCGTTGCTGTAATACGATTCCTCCGTGCAGGTGAGGAAAATATTGGCTTTTGCAACAGATCGTGTTGTATGCGATATCATACGCTAAAAATACAAATTAGTATTGGCCCGGCTGCATGTTTGAAAGCATAGGTAAGGCGGCTGGCTTAAATCCATTGATCTCTATGCCGCCATGCTGCATGATGGGGATCATGTCTTTATATTGCGACAAAAAAGTCTTCGGTGGCATAGAAAGCGCATCCAGTGAAGCGATCTCTTCAGGCGTTAAATGAATGGTTGTCGCAGCAATACTGGCTTCCAGCTGTTGCAGATCTCTTACACCGATAATGGTGGAGGAAACACCCGGCCTGTTGTTCACCCAGCTTAATGCAACTGCGGCTACATTGGTGTTGTGTAACTCTGCAATTCGTTGAAGTTCATCGATTATCTGCAGTTCTGCTTCTGTTGGTGTATTGCCGCCATTTCTTTCCTTCCATCTTCCATCGACGTTGCCGGCATTGGCACGTGTGTATTTACCTGACAGTAAACCATTCTTAAGCGGGCTCCACGGGGTGATACCCAGACCCAATTCTACAGCCATGGGTACCAGTTCCTCTTCAACGGTGCGCTGCAGTAAGGAATACTCGATCTGCAAGCCGATGAATGGCGTCCAGTCCTTAAAAAGGGCTGCGGTTTGTGCCTGGGCTACCTTCCAGGCCGGTGCATCGCTAACGCCAATATAACGGATCTTTCCACTTTTTACGGCATTGTCTAACGACCGCATGGTTTCTTCCATTGGTGTTGAAAAATCCCAGGAATGAATCCAGAACAGATCTATGTAATCTGTTTGTAGTCTTCGAAGGGAATGCTCCAGGTTCGTTATTAACGACTTGTTACCGGTGCCGGCTGTATTGGGATTGCCGGGAAATACATTGTTGGCGAATTTGGTGGCAATGACCATCTGTGTGCGGAGCGACGAATTTCGGCCTACTACATCGCCAATAATTCTTTCCGAATGATTGTTGGTGTAGATATTGGCGGTGTCGATAAAATTCCCTCCTTTTTCAATATAGGTATTGATGATTTTTGTGGATTCTTCTACGCTGGCGCCCCAGCCCCAGTCTTCGCCAAATGTCATGGCACCCAGGCATAGGGGACTTACCCGCAATCCTGATTTACCCAATGTTTTATATGATTGTAATGACATAGTTTGAATTATTAGTGAATTATAAAAAACTTGTTCTGGTTAGTGTTTCACTTAGCGACCAGAGCTTTGTCGCATTTTGGGCATCTACAGCATAAGGCATTACTCCAAATAGTTTTGTGATACCGTGTATTCTTTTCCGGGGATCGGAGCCGGTAAGGTCGGGCTCAGCTACTTCTGTATTTTCGCAATACACACCGCCTATTGCATTTAATTGTTGGCTGGTTGCACACCACACCGTTGTGGAAGCACCCTGGGCAATAGATTTTCTGCCTGTAGACGGGTCGTGTATCACCTTGCCTTCGGCATCGTATACTCCCATTTTCTTTAGATCTTCATCCGGTACGTAGCGTTTTAAATCGGTTTCTACAATAGCCCCGGGATGTAAGGAATAAGAGTGGACGCCATATGCTGCGCCTCTTTTATCCAGTTCTACGGAGAAGAGTATGTTGGCAGTCTTCGACTGGCCGTAGCCCAGCAAAGTATCGTATTCCCTATGCTCAAAATTGGGATCTTCAAAATGAACCGGGGAGAAATGATGCCCCCAGGAGGAAACATTGATAACCCTTGCTCCATTTGCTTTCTTTAATGCATCCCACAGTCTTGCTGTTAGTTGAAAATGACCAAGATGGTTGGTGGACAACTGCGATTCATAGCCGCGGCTGTCCCTTTGCAAAGGCACCCACATAATGCCGGCATTATTGATGAGCAAGTGCAGCGGACGACCCGAGGAGATGAATTTTTCAGCAAATGCATCTATGGAGTCGGGGTTCATCAGGTCAATTTCCTCCAACTCTATATTGCTGATACCGGCCAGATTCGTTTTTGCTTTTGCGGTATCTCTTGCAGGAACAATTACCGTTGCGCCTGCGGAGACGAACGTCTTCACTGTTTCCAAACCAATGCCGGCGTAACCGCCTGTAACAATAACTGTTTTCCCTGTTAAATCTATTCCTTCAATAACCTCTGTTGCGGTAGAAGCTGCGCTGAACCCTGAATTTACAGGCTTTTGTAATGCCCCGTTATAATTATTCAGTTCCATTTTATTTGTTTAATAGAACAAAATTAAAACGGAACGATACCGGCTTGTTTGTTTAAAATATCAAATTTGCTTTGTTGAGAATGTCAGTCGTTACGGTGCTTCTCCCCTTTGCCGGCGAGGCGACCAGAATATTACCGCACGTCATTGGTACAGGGCTTAGAAGCTACCGTGGCCGGCACTGCCACCCGCGATGTGGTTAGGGTTGCGGCAGGCAGTAGTTATCCATTGTTGCGATACAGGTAATTGCAGGTGTAGATCCGTAAGGCATTGCCTGTAAACATTACTATAAACATGAACAACGAAACATCCGGCGCTTTCTTTATTCGAATGATTTTAACCAGTTGTGGTAGTAATGAGGAGGCTGTGCAGATGCCTGCAACCAGGCCTAAAATATCAATGGATTCCATATTCATTCCCATTTTTATTTTTAAAGGTTGTCGTCATTCTGGTCGAAGTGATTATAAAATACTGTGACTTGCAATACATGGGCGATAGCAGGGAACAGTTTTTGCCTTTTGCATTTAAAAGTAGCCTTATGAATAACGGGACCTTACTGCAATTCTTTCATTGGTATATTACTCCGGAAGATGAACTATGGAAAAAATTAGCAAACGAAGCCTCAAGGCTTTCCGAAATGGGTATATCGGCGGTGTGGATGCCGCCGGCTTTTAAAGGAAGCAAGGGCAAGTATAGCGGAGGGTATGATGTGTATGATCTTTACGACCTGGGTGAGTTTGATCAAAAGGGGACCGTTGCAACCAAATTTGGAGCTAAAGAAGATTACTTAAATGCGATAGCTGCTGCGCATAAGCTTGGTATGCAGGTGTATGCAGATATCATCATTAATCATCTTTGTGGAGCGGATGCTACGGAACGGGTGCCGGTACGTAAAGTAAATCCGGAAAACCGGCTGGAGTTTATCTCCGATACATTCGATATAGAGGCGTATACCAAATTTACCTTTCCGGGAAGAAATCAATATTCCGATTTTAAATGGGACTTTCAATGTTTTAGCGGCGTGGATTGCGCGAAGGATCTGGATGAAAAAGGCATTTTCAGTATTCAGAATAACTATGGAGAAGGTTGGGAAGATGTTTCAAACCAGGAGCTGGGCAATTTTGATTTTCTTTTCGGTGCCGATATTGAATACCGGAATCCTGCTGTACAGGAGGAGGTCAAGCGCTGGGCCGCATGGTATTGGCAAACTGCACAGTTTAATGGTGTACGTCTCGATGCTGTAAAGCATGTTTCTCCCGGTTATTTAAAGGAATGGCTGCAGCATTTGCGAAGTGTTGCCGGCAAAGAACTGTTTGCGGTAGCGGAATTCTGGGCACCCGAACAGTTAGGAGATATGCTTCACTTTATCGACATTACGGAGAGGCAGATGTCGCTGTTCGATGCTCCTCTTAACCGTAATATGTATGAGGCTGGGAAGCAGGGTAAGGATTACGACCTGCAGACGATATTCAATGATACGTTGGTTGCAATACATCCCACCCTTTCGGTGACGCTGGTGGGAAATCATGATACACAACCGCTGCAATTGCTTGAAGCGCCGGTGGCAGACTGGTTTAAGCCGCTTGCATATGCGCTTATCCTGTTATGCGATAAAGGCTATCCATGCGTATTTTACCCTGATCTTTATGGAGCAAAATATAAAGGAAAGAATGATAAAGGAGAGGAGATTGAAATAGAATTAAAACCGGTAAAGGGACTGGAAGAACTGATCAGGGCGCGCAATCTGTTTGCGTATGGCATGCAGCGCAACTTTTTGGACTATCCTAACTGCATAGGCTGGACAAGGGAAGGTGATGAGGAACATGAACGATCTGGCTGCGCTGTATTGTTATCGAATGCCGATAAAGGACAAAAGCGTATGGAAGTGGGCAAACGGCATGCAGGAAAATACTTTTATGACATGCTTGGCAACAGCGAAGGCCGGATCTTGATAGCAGAGGATGGATGGGCTGAGTTTTATTGCCCGGCCGGAAGCCTTTCGTTATGGGTACGTGAATAAGAAGGTGTGTTGTTTATCAAATAAAAAGAGTCCGTTCCTGTGAGCGGACTCTTTTTATTTGAATGGCAGTGCTTTTATAGATCTTTATTTTACAAAAAGGCCTTCGCCGATCCCATTCTTGGTAGGATCACTCAAAGCTGTAGCCTTGCCATTCTTCCATAATTTAACAACGTCGATGTTTCCTTCCTTCTCATACCCGAGCACATAAACATCGCCGTCTTTTATAACTATGTAGCTGGCTTGTGCTTTGTTTGTGCCATCAGTAAGTGCTGTAGCAACGCCGTTTTTCCATACCATCGCCTTGCTATAGCGGCCAATTTCCTCAGATCCACAGGCATATACATCATTTCCGTTCACGAACAGGTCGGAAACAAACGCGTTGTTAGTACCGTCTGTGAGCGTGATAGGGCTTTGATTCTTCCATATTTTCGCAACCGTTTTATCGATGCTGTTGGCTTCAAATCCGCCAGCGTATACATCATTCCCGGAAACAAATACGGTTTCTGCTGAAGCATAAAAAGTGGCATCGGTGAGTGCCACTCCTTTACCGTTCTTCCATATTTTAGCTACGTTTTTTTGACCGTTGGGGGCAGTGGCTTCTCTGCCTGTCACGTACACATCGCTTCCTGCCACCATAATATCCGTGGCAGTTGCTAAATACTGGCCGTCGGAGATATTTGTAGCGACACCGTTTTTCCATACTTTGGCAACAACCGATTTGGTCTCTTTTTGGTATACCGACCCTGTTACATATACGTCTTTGTTTGCTACCCAAATGGCAGCTGAAGTCGCTTGGCTGATGGTCTTGGCAAGCGTATCTGCTTTCCCGTTTTTCCATAACAGTACAACACTGCTTCCGTCCGCAAAAGATTTGGAGCCGGAAGCATAAACATCATTGCCATCTACAAAGAAGCCCGATACTGAATAGCTGCTGATAAGATTGCTTACTGTGCCATCCTTCCATACCCTGCCAACGTAATCGTAACCTTGCGCAGTTGCGCTTTCATTGAAAGCTGCATACACTTTAAATGCCGGCTGTGTATCGGTGTCATCATCTTTACTGCACGACGTCAATAAACTGGCTACAATACATGTAGCTAAGAAAGTTCTTTTCATGTTGTTTTTATTAAATTATATGGTTTTAATTTGCCCTGCTTCGGTCAATGCATTTGCGTGTAGATTGGTGTTTCCTTTAAATTTAACAGGCAAACAAAATGTACCCGTCTGTTTGTATAAAGACATCTTATGGTGTTGGTATTTTCGGCAAAGCTCTTGAATGGCCTTGTTAATTTCGTTTACATTTGGCAAGATTTTCGGAATGCAGAAGCTGGCGAACCGCAGGTGCCCACTCTGGCGCTAAAACGCCTTTATGTATCTTTGCCATTCTTTTCGTATATATAAAGGATGAACGCACGATGAACAGCAGGAATGGAAGTGCCTGGGTAAACGGCCCGGGAGCAGTGATCGCGAAGTATGTATTGTTATCATTTTACGGCTACTTTACTATTGGGCTTACACTGGCTGTGCTGCCGGTTTTTATACATCAGCGGCTTGGATTTAATACAGTAGTTGCGGGAGGTGTAGTAAGCGTTCAGTATGTAATGACTTTTTTCATGCGCGCCTACGCCGGACATATTGTCGATAGCAGAGGGCCAAAGCCTGCCGTTATACTAAGTATGTTTTGTTTTATGGCGGCAGGTATATCGCTTTGCCTGGCGTTTATATGGGCAAGCTCTCCGGCATTGAGTCTGGCTTTATTGATCCTTTCAAGATTATTTACAGGGTGTGGAGAAGGTATGGTGGGAGCCAGTCCTGTCAACTGGGCAATACTGCATGCGGGAGAAGGGCATACAGCTATGGCCATTTCTTATAATGGTATTGCTACTTATAGCGCTATGGCAATAGCTGCACCGCTTGGGTTGTTGCTTGCCAATAACGTGGGGTATTGGAGCCTGGGTGTATTAACAATCATTACGGGCTTAATTGGCTGGTGGTCGGCCATCACAAAGACGGCGTTAAGAGGCGCCCGGGATGCGCCTAAGATCGCTTTTCTGAAGGTGCTGAGGCTGGTTACGCCCTATGGCGCGGGGCTTGCATTGGCAGGCATTGGTTTTGGCGCTATTTCTACTTTTATCACCTTATACTTCATTTACAGGAGCTGGGCTAATCCTGCGATCTGTATCACCGGGTTTAGTTTATTTTTTATACTGGGCAGGATCTTTTTCTCCCGGTCTATTTCAACATATGGGGGGCTTACTGTAGCTATTGTAAGCATGGTGGTAGAATGTATAGGACTATTGGTGTTGTGTGTTGCCGGAAGCCATCACCTGGCTATCGCCGGAGCTTCTATAACAGGTTTGGGCTTCTCTCTTATCTTTCCTGCTTTGGGTTACGAAGCTATCAGGAATGTATCGGCGTCGAATAAAGGGGCGGCACTTGGCGCCTATGGTTTGTTTATCGATATTTCTTTAGGTATAACTGGTCCGCTTGTTGGCTTTGTTGCCAGTCATTTTGGACTGAATTATATTTATCCTTTTAGCGCTTTTGTTGTGTTGGCTGGCCTGTTAATCTGTTACCTGATAAAAAGACCGGCGGTTGGCGGTTATACCGGGTAACGTTATCGTTTCAGCACTAACAATTTGTTAATACCCGCAAAACAGATAGCTGGAAACATCCGTTTATTTTTGACCTTGTTTAGCATGGAAAAGGCAAAATACGGATCTGCCGTTTTAACAGACGAAAGTTTACTGGACCTTGTCCGGTATGATGACGATCGTGAAGCTTTTGCTGCGCTGTATCATCGTTACTGGAAGCTGCTTATAAATATGGCTGGCAAACGGGTCCGATCCATGGCTATTGCCGAAGAGATTGTACAGGATGTATTTGTTGATCTTTATATTCGCCGAAAGACTATTTGCATTGAAACTTCCCTTGAAGCTTATCTTAAAACTGCAACAAAATACCAGGTATTTAAGGCTTATCGTGCGCAACAGGTTCACGAAACCTATATAAATAAGATCATCTCGGGCGCGCTTACACAGCCTGCAGAACCAGATACAATACTGGATGCAAGGAAGTTACGTGAAGAGATCTATAAGGTTGCAGAGAAAATGCCCGACACCTGCCGCCAGGTCTTCCTCCTGAGCCGGTTCGAACAATTGTCTAACCGCGATATCGCTGAAAGGCTTGATATCTCTGTGGCTATGGTACGAAAGCATATAACCAGGGCTATGAACCTGATGCGTTCAGAATTTAAAGAACACCAGGTTGATCTTCTCAACGTTGTCTTATTCGTTTATTTAGGTCATTCTATATGATCTTATACCGGCAATCTTAAGCGGTAAAAAATAAATTAAAATTTTCTTCTGATTCGTTCCCGCTTTTGTCTGGCTGCGGTACTGGTTGGTATAAAGCAAGATACATGGACGATATAAACGGGCGGATCCTGTCGCTGATCGAAAAATTTGAGCAGGGCAGGGCCACGGATGAGGAAATACAGGAACTCGACGTTTGGTTCCGCTTGCACGAAAGTAATCCGGATATAACAGATCATCTAACTAAGGAACAGCAGCTACAGGCGCAGTCTGGTCTGTTAATGCGTATCAATAGCCGTATAGACCTGGAGGAACGGCCTTCTTTTCCGCTGCGCAAAGCCGCGCCGTTGTTATGGGCAAAACTGGCAGTAGCGGCCAGCGTATTGCTGGTAATAGCTGTAGGAGGCTGGTTTTTCCTGGGACGCAATCAACCGGTAAAGCAGGCGCTTGCGGGGCATATAGAAGACTTTGCTCCTGGTAGTAATAAAGCTATTCTCACTTTGGAAAATGGCGAACATATTATTCTTGACCAGGCGAAAACCGGGGCGATTGCCAGCCAGGGGAATGCCGTTATAAGTAAAACTAATGAGGGCAATGTCGTTTATATGCAGCGAGGGAAGAGTGAGGCGGTGGCGATGAATACGCTGACTACACCGTACGGCGGATTGTACCGGCTTACGCTTGCCGATGGAACGGAGGTATGGCTGAATGCCGCTTCTTCTATAAAATATCCTTCCTCCTTCAATGGAAGTGTTCGTGAGGTTGAGATAAGCGGAGAGGTTTATATGGAGGTTGCACAAAATTCCCGGCAGCCATTTCGTGTGAAGGCCGGTTCGCATACGGTAGAAGTGCTGGGAACTCATTTCAATATCAACACCTATGATAGTATTAAAACCACGCTTCTTGAAGGTGCTGTTGCGCTTACTTCAGCAGGACGACGAAAGCTGCTGCAGCCTGGTGAACAGGGCTTGTTTATAGGTAATGCCATTCATCTGAATAAAGTAGACCTTGATGAAGTGATGGCATGGAAAAATGGTTTCTTCGATTTTACAGATGCCGGCATACAAACGGTGATGCAGGAGTTTGCGCGCTGGTACAACCTCGATGTTGTTTTCGATGGCCCCCAAACAAAAGAAACGTTTACCGGGCGTATTCCACGTTCCTGGTCTTTTGCGAGGGTAATTAAGAGTATGGAAACATTTAAATCTACACATATCACAACTCAAGGAAGGAGGATTATGGTAAAACAACAGTAAGCACTACAACAGCCAATGATGCCCTATTCCAAATAAAAAGGCCAGCGGTGGTTGCGACACTGCCGGCCGGTGTCTGGATACGGTCAAATGAATCTCGAGTCCAATTAACTTATTCACAGACAAAACAAATGTATAAAAAACATACGTACACCCGGGACGTACGCCATAGGTATGTCCAAAAAATAGCCCTTATCATGAAGCTTACTTCCTTCATATTACTCATAGGCATGCTGCAGGTTGGCATGGCGGCAGTTGGGCAGAAAATAAGCCTTTCAGAACAGAATGCCCCTTTGGCCAAAGTCTTCAAGAAGATCAGCCAGCAAAGCGGGTTCGGCTTCATGATAGAGGGGAGCCTTCTTAAAATGGCAAAACCTGTTACCATAAACGTCAGGGACGCCGAACTGGAAACCGTGCTGGCGGGCATATTTGCGAACCAGCCTTTACAATTTACCATCAGCGAACAGGCTGTTATCATCAAGGCTAAAGAACAACTGCTTGAAAAGGCAACGGAGTACAGCGTCGTGTACAATATGGCCAGGCAACAACCTGGCCGTATCAGTGGAAAAGTTCTCGATGATCATGGCCAGCCGTTGTCGGGCGCGTCTATCAGGATCGTGCAAACCGGCCAGTCTGTGCAGAGTAAAGTAGACGGTAGTTATAACTTCAGTATCGTTCCCGGGACCTACACGCTTGAGATCACCTATGTTTCTTTTCAGCCTAAACGTATTACAGAGGTAGCGGTAACGTCAGGACAACTTATCAGCCTCAATGTAGTATTGAAGGCCGCTACCGGTACATTGGACCAGGTTGTTGTTACAAGCAGTTTTAAGCGCGAAAGCACCATTGCCCTTTATGCACGCCAGCAAAATGAAGCAGGCATTTCCAATGGCATCAGCCGCGAGCAGATCTCTGCGCTGCCCGACAAGAATGTGGGTGAAACCCTGAAGCGTATTTCGGGCATCAGCACCAACGACAACCGGCGCATTGTGATACGCGGTATTGCGGAACGTTATAATCTTGCTATGATGGACGGTGCAACGCTGCCCAGTACCGATGTACAGGTGCGCGACTTTGAATTTGATATCGTACCCAGCAACCTGATCGATAACATCATCATTTCGAAAACGGCTACGCCGGATATGAGCTTTGGTTTTGGTGGCGGGTTGGTACAGATCAATACTTTATCCATTCCCGATAATAATTTTACGACCATCGGCTTGGGAGTGAAGTATATTAACGGCAGCACCGGTAAAGACTTCCTGGGTTATGGCCGTGGCAAGAACGACTATCTGGGTTTCGATGACGGAACAAGAGATCATTTTCCCAAGGACCTGATTGTATTCGATGCGCAAAACTATAATCCACGTAACCCTTATGCAGCACCGGCGCCCGGCATAACACCCGTTACGCCGGCCATGATCGCTGAACAGAACAAAAGGATAGGTGGATTGGAGCGTATGGGAACACGTACTTATACTGCGGCACCTGGCCAGAACTACCAGTTCAGCCTGGGGCGCAGCTATAATTTCAAGAACAGCCGTTTTGGGTTTGTTGGTTCGCTTAGCTATCGCAATGAACAAGCCATTGACAATATCTCTCATTTTGAACGTGGTAACTGGGAGAAAATAGAAAACCGGACTTACAATGTTGAAACAGGTGAAGAGATCACACCTACTTATTCTGCCCAGTATAACTTTAACACTACCTGGGGAGCGCTGTTCAACCTCGGCTGGAGCAGCAAAAATCATAAAATAACTTTCCGCAATTTTTATTCCCGCGTATTCAGTAACCAGTTTTCGCGCATAGTAGGATGGGGCAATGATATCGGGTTTGTTGAAAAGCCTGCCATCAGGGAGTATGACCGTCCCAAGTTTATCGACATGTTGCAGAGCCGTATCAATGGCGAGCATAGTTTTGGGGCATTCCGGCTGGAGTGGAACCTGGCCCGCAATACACTCAATAACCTGGAGCAGGATGCTGTAGAAGCCTGGTTAAACCCAACCAAAACACTCAATGAAACGACTTATAATATTATGCCTACCGCTATTACCAACGCGGGAACGGGAACATTCAACAGAGGCCAATATCATTACAGGGAAACCAATAAGATAGCAGAGGGCGCGCTAAACTACCAGGTTAATGTACTGGGACAAAAGCAACTGGTAAAGGCTGGCTATCAATTCATGGACAGGCATGGCGTGTACGACTGGGTCATATTGCCTATTGGCACTGCGGGAGGTATCAATCCCTATGTTCCTGCACATGAATGGAATCAATACCTGGAGTTTAAAGACCCTTTGAACGACTTGTTTTATTACCCGGCAGCGTTTTCAGCAAGCGGCTATGAAGGAAAGAATATCAACCAGGCTGTTTATGGCATGATGGATAATCGCTTTACATCATGGCTTCGGCTGGTATGGGGTGTACGTGCGGAATATTATAAATACGAACGGGTGAAAAGCGGAGCAAATGACATGCTTATCAATGCATTGACCGAGCAGGAGCAGAAGCGCCGCTATGTAGATCCCGAAACAGGTAAGATCGTTTCTCCCGTAGCCGATCCCGAAACCGAAGAAAAGACCTGGCGTTACCTGCCTTCAGCAAGTCTTACTGCTAATCCGTTTAAGAATGTTAATATCCGGGCAGCTTACTCAGAGTCCGTTGTAAGGCCGGCGCTCATCGAAAACTCCCGCATGGTTCGTGTTGACCCTGCTCTCGGAGGATCTTACCGGAGGAACGAAGGCGTTTTGTCTACCGTCATAGATCACTACGACTTACGCCTGGAGTGGTATCCTAAAGCAGGTGAAGTGATCTCTATGGGGTATTTCTATAAGTATTTCGATAAGCCTGTAGAACTCTATCGCCACCGTTTGGATGCAAGCTACAGGGTGTATGTAACTACCAATAACTCGGAGTGGGCTAAAGTGCATGGCTGGGAGTTTGACATGCGTAAGAGCCTGGGCTTTATCAGGCCTCAATGGAAATTTCTCGACAATCTTTACCTGAGCGGTAACCTTACGCTGCAAAGCTCTACTGTGCAGTCTGCTCAGTTTGAAGGGATGTCGATGCCGCAGGATAAATATGGCCGAAACTACGAGTATCGCACCAAAAAACTGCTAAAGGAAAAACGTCCTTTATATGGTCAGGTACCTGTACTGTATAACATAGGCCTGCAGTATACAGGCAGTCGCCTGGGAGCCAATATTGCATTTAATCATATGGGCTACAAAACATTTATGACGGCCATGGAGCCAAGCATTGTGGAGTACGAACGTCCGCGCAACCAGCTGGATGCCCAGCTCAGCTACCGCTTTCTGAAGAATAAAAAACTGGACGTAAGGCTGAATATGAGCAACCTGCTCAACAGCGCTTACCGTTTTTATGTCAACAGTAACGAAACCTACAAGTTACAAAGCAGGTGGGAGGGGATGGCTTATTCTGCGATACCGGCTTCCGAATGGAACGATATCTACGAGTGGAAATATGGCTTTTCCCAGAAATATGAAGAAGGTTATTATCAAACTTCAGCCGACGGGAAAACAAAAACACGTGTGGGAGACAGGGATTCTTTCATTCGCAAAATAGGTTCTTCATTTAGTTTGTCAGTTGCATATACCCTTTAAATTCTCTAAAAATGAAAACAAGAAATATCATAAACGGCCTTGCGATGATTGTTGTGCTGCTGACAATGGCGGCCTGCAACAAAGGCGAAGATAATTTTTTCTACAAGGGCGGTATGCTGCCCATAACAGTGAGAGGATACAATGGCAGTAATGAGCAACTGGAAGTAAAAGTAGATACGTTTAAATTTCCATATACTTTGGGAGCGGGGTCTACTTTTCACCAAAGCAGCGCCTTTACGTTTAATGGAAGCCAGACAACTGCTACACTTACTATAAAAGAAACAGGTACCGGTAAAACAGTTCTGGAAAAACAACTTGCAAAAGGTGATGGGCTTACTACGCTGAATTTCCTTTACCTGAACGGGAAGGTGAGCGATATGCCGGAGATACCTGCTATTGAAACCGGCAAGATCAAGCTTGTTTATATGTTCCAGCCGGTTCTTACAAACTATGCCGGTCCGGTTGATATTGTATTGGGAAAGTATTATTTCACACCAAAAGTATTTGAAGAAATAACACGTATCAAAAATGTAAAGCCCAATGAGTTTACAGAACCGTTAACCATGTCAACTTTTGCTACAACGGGGCAGCAGTATAATGGGCAGGCTACATCTGTTTTGTTCAGGGCATATATCTACAAAGCCGGTACAAATGAATTTTATACAAATGGAACGGGGTATACCTGGCACGAAACTTCGTCCTATGCACCGGTTCCTGCGGCTTCATCCGGTTCTTCGAAGCTTTATATTTTTAGCGAAAGCGCTGCCGGTAATTCCATCAGGTTTGTGAAAAACTTAGAATTATAAATTCATAAAAATGAAATTCTGTTATAAAAAAATATCGCTGCCGCTGGTGCTTTTGCTTACAATGTTCGCCGCCTGCAACAAGGAAGCTCCCGATGCAGAAAGAGCTATGAGTGTTGTTATAAGCGGGTATAATGGAGGCGCTCATCCGCTGCAAATGGCTATCGATACTACGGTATACGATGTCGCTGTAAGTTCCGGGAAATATATAGTCAAACCCAATGATCTCGGTAATTTCAATATAGCTTATAGCTATCGTTCAAACAAACAGCGGATGTTTACACTTACCGATACCGTTACCAAAGAAATTGTGTATCGTAAGGAACTTCCGTCTGACGGCACAAAAGCAAATTTCAATTACTTATTTCTCAATGGGAAATTGGTGGATATAAATCCGCCGGTTGCAGATCCAGTCACCAATAAGCTGGGTTTCTATATATATTACCCGGCTAGTGACGAATCTATTGATATCTCTCTTTACCGGGTAGATGGTAGTACCGGGCAGGCGTTCCGCGTTTACCTGGCAAAAGGGATAAAACCTGGAACATGGGCGTACGTGGACTATATGGCTGGTGAAAACTTTGCAACAAAGAATATGCTGGGCAATACACAGATCCACTTTACAAAGTCTGGCAATGTTGGCCAATGGGCATTTGAAAATGATGAAAGCAAGAGTGTAATATCTGCCTTTGGGATGTTTTTACCCGCTGCCGATGAAAAAGGTCTTGTACAGCCGTATTTTATTACGCCTCAGACGTATGACCTGGGACACTCGCAATTGTTCTATTACCCGGACAGGTTGTAAAAGATAGGTTGGTATGTATAAAAGCCATCAACAGGCAGCACACGCATCTGCTACTGTTATTCTACAATTGTAGGATAGCAATACGTATTCGTGCTATTGACTGTTGATGGTTTTGATTTGATTGAACTGTGTATTGCCAGGAATTGCGAGTTTTGTATATCTTCGTTACAATAAGTAAGAATATGAAAGTAGTTGCCTTATTCCTGGCAGTGTCTTTTGCCATCACAGCGCGTGCACAGAATTCCATCAATAACTATAAATATGTTTTGGTGCCCGAGCGCTTCGATATCTTTAAAACAGATAATCAGTATGGCCTGAACACGCTGACAAAAGCATTGCTGGAAAATGTTGGCTTTACCACTTTTATGACGAATGAAGCGCTACCCGCAGAACTTGCTGCCAATAAATGTAATGCCCTGAAAGCGGAACTTACAGAGAAGAAAAAGTTTCTGACCACCGTTTTGATCCTGCAATTGAAAGACTGTCAGGGTACGGTTATTTATCAGAGTGGCGAGGGGAAAAGCAGGGAAAAAGAATGGCAGGCGGCATATTCCGAAGCATTAAACAACGCCTTCAATTCACTGAATGCTGCACACTACAAATATGATAGCTCCACCGTTGTGAAGGCTGTACCGGCAACAGTAGCTCCGGCGCCTCCTGCTGCCCCTGTGGTGCCTGCTGCTACACCTGCTACGGTTGCTGAAAATACGAATGTCTTGTATGCGCAGCCTAATGCCAATGGTTACCAGCTGATAGATACCGCTCCTAAAAAAGTAATGTCATTACTGAAAACTTCTCAGCAGGATAGCTTTATCGCAGATGACGGCGTATCGAAAGGTATCGTATTCAGGAAAAACGGCGAATGGTTTTTCGAATACTACAAAGACGATAAGCTTGTTTCGCAGAAACTGAATATCAAGTTCTGATAAATAAGCAGTTCCTCTGCAGGAAGCTGGCATGTATACCAGGCCTGGCTTTTTTACTGACTTAACTCCGATTCTTCTACATTGCTCAAGGCAGCTTCATGTCTGTTGCTGATTATCCCGGACAGGAAGACCATATGCCTTGGTGTATAAGGTACATTGGAATGGAAGATGCTTTGCGTCAAGAGACATCTTTAAAGCATCTGTTTACCCTTATCGCGGCTTAATGACGGCTTTACAACGGCTTCAATGCTGCTTTTAAGATGACTAACCTTATATGCCTATCTCCTGATGGCATCAATTATACGCTTGTGGTAACTACCCCAATTTATTTTTCAATTTTCTGAAGTAGAAAATGATAGCCGGTGATCATATAGAGTTGAAATTTAACTTATTGATATTCAATTTATTGTGCAATAAAAAAATACGATGGGCATGATAAAAGTCATTGAAACTTGGTTTTTTAACCCCTATATGCCGGAATATCTTTGTGTCAGAGAATAAGTTAAGGCGTTCGAAACAGAAGGTATACCGGAACGCTTTTAAGAACAAAACATTTAAAAAGGAATTTTATGAATATACACTCTGTAAAAGCTGCAATAGCAAAATTATCAGTAGCAGGTTTAGTAGTATTAGCGATATTAATAGCTACTCCTGCGATCAGTAAAGCTGAAAACGGTACCAAAGACAAAAAATCCAAAGCTGTGCCTGTAGCTAAAAGCCAGGTATCAGTTAAGTATGCAGGAATGCAGGACAACAATGTTGTTTTCCGTGTTCAGTTCCATAATCCTACAGGTCAGAAGTTTAACCTGATAATCAGGAACCATAATGGTGACGAAATTTACAGGGGACGTTACAGCGATGTTCACTTCAGCAAAACTATTTACCTGGTAAATGACGACGAAGAAATGGCGCCTACCTTTACCATTAGCACGCTTGACCAGGATATTGACAATAGCTTTACGATAAATACCAATGTTGAAGATGCCAAAGAAGCTGTTGTTACAAAGTTGTAAATGATGATTTAGAGATATAAATTTGAAAGAGTCCGTCTCTCTGTGAGGCGGGCTCTTTTTTTTATTTAAGACGTTCAAGTAAACCTTTACGCCTGACAAGGTTTTTATAATCCCATTGAATATCTCTTGCTTTATTGAGCCAGCGTTTAAGATCGGCTTTGTTCAATTGGTTTACATCTGTATATACTATTTCTGCCGCTTTAAACTTGCCTTCGTTCTTTAATGCTGCTTCCTCAAATGACTGGCCGCTCCAGAACATCAGGTTCATGCCGGCTTTTCGCTCGCTATATCCTGTAACAGGATTTCCTTCAATGAACCATACCGGATGGCCATGCCAGACTTTGCTTTCGGCCTCTGGCAAATGCCTGCATATTTCGTCATATAATGTGGTTGCTATGGCTTGGTATTCAATAGAAAGTGAATTGTGATAGGTTTGTATTGTATTATCCATATGGCCGGTATTAGGTGCTGTATTTAGCTTTTATGATATACCCATAGCTCTGCGATGGCTCAATGGCTTTTCGTATAACTAGCCGGATCTATGGCTTTGGGCGACCAGTGCTCAAAAAACTCCAGTACTTTCTTAACGCTATGGCCGTTCCCTTCTTCAAGGTAAGCGCTGTTTTGGGTATGAAGACGGTTACCGTTTCCGTCAAGTATTACAAATACGGGGAAGCCAAAACGTTGCGGATAGCCAAGTTTGGCCAGTAAAGCCTCATTTTTATTTTCCTTGCTATAATTCACATGCACTACTATGTAGTTGTCGTTCATCGCCTTTTTTAAGGTATCGTTTTCATTTACAAGTTTATGAAAACGAAGGCACCAGATACACCAGTTACCTCCAAGCTGAAGTAGCACATGTTTGTTTTCTGCTTTTGCCTTTTTAACTGCTGCTGCAACATCTGCTGCTGCATCTGCATTAACGTTGTAAACAGTTGGTTTCTCCTGCGCCGAAATGTTGGCTGAGATTAGTAGTATTGCTGCTATTGCGAATAAAATTCTCTTTCTCATAGTTGTAATAATGATACTAAGTTAGGGAAAATCATAACGCCTGTTGGCAGGCGGGGCTGAGCTGGTTGGGGAATATAAGGGGCCGGCTGTAGAAGGCAGGTGCTAAAAACATTGGTTAACTGTAAAAGGAAGATGTAATATTTTTGCTGCTTAAACAAAAAAGTCGCAGTTGGGAGCCAGTAGCCAAAGCAGGATTTCTTATTTCAAGGATAGTTCCATAAAAGGAATTGAATTGCCCGCACGATTTACCTTTCCGTTTTACTACCAGCCCCATCCCTTAACGGAGATCGCTGCTGCCGAATTGCAGCAATACCTCGAATCCCAAACCGGTCTTGATCATAATTTTGGACTGAGTACCGATAAGGATGGAATGATTATCGGGAAAATGTTTGGTGTTCTGGTAGTGCAGGATGCTGAAGGGAAACCAGGCTATCTTTCAGGTTTCTCCGGTAAACTGGCGGGCTCAAACGACCATCCGGAGTTCGTTCCGCCTGTTTTTGATATGCTCATCGAAAACAGCTTTTTTCTGAAGGAGCAGGAAATTATTCAATCTATTAACATCCGTATCGGGCAGATGGAATCGGACGAGAGCTATTGTCAATTGCAGCAGAGTTACAGAACACTGTCTGCCGAATCCATAGAAGAGGTAGATGCTTTTAAACTGCAATTGAGAAGCAATAAAAACAAAAGAAAGCAATTCCGTGAAAAGCAAAAAAGCAGCCTGTCCCGCGAGGAATATACGATAGTGGAGGCCGGCCTCATCAAGCAAAGCTTACACGATAAACACCAGCTTAAGCTGCTTGCAAACAAGTGGGAGAGGATCCTTGCTGACATACAAACAAGGTTGGAGCAGTACGAAACAGCTATCGAAACACTGAAAAGCGAACGAAAGGACAGGTCGGCTGCTTTACAGCAACAGCTTTTCAGTCAATATCTGTTTTTAAACAAAGACGGTAAAACCAAAAGCATACAAGAGATCTTCAGCGCTACAGCTTTAGGAAAGCCACCTGCCGGAGCCGGTGAATGTGCTACTCCAAAATTGCTTCAGTTTGCATTTATGAATGGCTATAAGCCACTTGCTATGGCCGAATTCTGGTGGGGCGCTTCTCCAAAATCTGAGATCAGGAAACACAAACATTTCTATCCCGCCTGTACAGGTAAATGCAAACCTATTCTGGCGCATATGCTGGAAGGGATGGCTGTTGAAGAGAGCCCTTTTTTACGCAGCTCAGATGAGAGTGGGAAACTTGAAATAGTGTATGAAGATGAAAGTTTTATAGTAGTTAATAAGCCACCCGGGTTACGTTCTGTTCCCGGGGTAGATATCCACGATTCGGTTTACACACGGCTAAAGCATCTTCTTGCAAACAAGGAACCGCTTATCATTCATCGCCTCGATATGGATACCTCGGGTTTGCTGGTGGTGGCCAAAACCCGCGAAGCGCATAAGCATATTCAAAAACAGTTTCTGCAACGTACAATAAAAAAGCGCTACAGGGCATTGCTTTCTAAGGCAATTGACCAGGCAGAAGGCGAGATAAACCTCCCGCTGGCACCCGATTTACTTAACCGGCCAAGACAACTCGTTTGCTTCGATGCTGGTAAAAAAAGTATCACTAGATGGAAAGTTGTTGAAAAAACGGAAACTGCAACCAAAGTAGATTTTTGGCCACTTACAGGAAGAACACATCAGCTTCGTATGCATGCCGCTCACGAGCTTGGATTAAACGCACCAATCGTTGGAGATGACCTTTATGGCACTGCATCTGAAAGAATGTGCCTCCATGCAGCGCAAATTGAATTTACGCATCCTGAAACCAAAGAAAGAGTTTGCTTTGAAGTAGAAGAAAGGTTTTAGCTTACCTTGCGCCTCCAAAATCCATTCTATGACAAAACTTGAAGCCCATTTCGAGAACAGGATCTATTTCTTTATAGTGAAAAACAAGAGCTCCGATGAAGTTTCTATCGATATGTATGGTACACCTTACACCTTCATCAAAAAAGCGGGTAAATGGGAAAATAGAACCGGTAATAAAATGAACATGGTATCCGGGCTTATTGATGCTGTAATTGCTACCACGCAGCCATAATGAAAGCTGTAGCGCTTTGTTGGCAAGGTTTTCATAGAGATGGCTGATAAGGTGCCTGACCTAAAAATACTGCTCGAACGTCAATCCATAGTTCATGAACAAAGTCTCACGTTTGGTACGGTTCAACTTATTGAAATTAAGAGAGCTGGTCAGGCTCAGCCATTTCTTTAGCCTTATCCCCAGTGTGCTAACTGATTTAATGATATAGTCGCTTCCCGAAGAAAGTGAATTCTGTAAAAAATGAGTTCCGTCCAGCGTAATAATATCTTTGATAACGAAATGATACCGCAGCCGGAACGAATTGCGCATCGTTTGGTAAACATCTCTCAACGTATCTTCAAGGTAAAGATCACTCGTTTCATAAATAATTCCATTACTAACATTCAGTTGCGTATTAGGCTTGTCTAATACGCTATAGGCTCCGCCAAGTCCCACCTGCAGCCGTTTGTTGATCTTTAACGATAAACTATTCTCATAGCCCGCCAGCCCCCAGTAATAAAAGTGAGGAAAGGTTTTGTACAGGTTAAAATCAAGGTAGCTCGAAACATCATTATTGGTAGCAACTTTATTCTGTTGCCCATAGATCCAGGAAGTTGTAGAGTTTAATTCCACACTTTTTTTTCGCGTATTAAATCCCAACCCATTGTTGAGCAGGTAGGCATCACCGTCTTTTGTCCGGTTCAGCGAACCTCCTGTAGTATATTTAATATGATATTGAATGCTGTCGCTATATTGCGAAAAACACATGAGATAGCTGCAAATGCAAATGATGAATAGATACAGGCGCATAAGCAGTAGCCAAACAATTAATATGCCTGATTGCTGCCACTATGTTTTCCTGCTGTTCACCGGGTATGTCTTAGTAATGCTGGTTGTAAAGTTGAACCTGCCTGGTTTAATTATCTTACAGAGAAGCATAACGACGCGATAAATCTTGTAGTATCAGGTACTGTAATATATAATCCATCTTCCTGTTGCGACCACATGACTTTTCCGCTATACCCCAACAATTCAACCGACTTGATCGCTAATGTTCCGGCTTTCTTACCCAACGATCTTACGGTTATTTGTGAGCCAGCCTGGGGAATCATCATCGTAAAAATATTCAACCTGCCATCCTTGCCAACTGTAAACCGGAGATCTTCCTGTTCGTATTTAAAGCCGGCTTGTTTTTCCCCCAGGTTGCCACCCGGCATTACACGCAGTTTGCCGTCTTTGCCTTCACCTGCCGTTATCCATGCTTTGCTGCCATAAACCGCATTGCCATTGATCTTCATCCAATCACCTATTTCATGTAACATCTTCAGGCAATCCGGGTGTAACGATCCGTCTGGCATAATAGGAATGCTTACTGCGTATGCACCATCTCTGGAAATATATTCAACCAGGAAGCGGATAACTGAAGCGGCGTCATAAACATAACCAGGCGAGTAATACCAGTCACCAACCGCGTTTTCTCCCAGCCAGGGCTGATCCGTTTTTATCTGGCCTGGAAACCTGCCTTCAAGGGTTGTTACAATGCCCTTCTGACCGGCAGGGAAAAACTTGGTAATGCTGAATACATCCGGTTTCCCATGTCGGGCCAGGGCTTGGTTGAAATACGAAGCCACTACGCGCTGGTGGGCGTCACATCTGTAACCCGCACCTGATTTTGCGCCGAAAAAAGGCTGTTTGGTATTGCCGTCGGTATAAATAAAATCCGGGTCGTATTTGTTCACGGCATCCAGTATACGCAGTGCCCATCTGTCGGCATACCATCTTGCATAATCCAGGTGCCTGGTGAAAATTCCCTGCGGAATGGTAAACCGGAAATCATCCATGCCCTTATACTCCCTGAGGTTGATACCATATAAAAGCCTTGGATCATAACCTTCCCACCATTTGCCCACGCCATCTTTCAGTGTCAGGCGGCCATCGTACATCTTTCCTGCATAAGGCCCTGTGCTGTCACTTCTGAACGCAGTCTGCCACCACCACCAGGTGTACTCATGGTGAAAGGCTATACCATAATGCATACCTGCTTCTTTTACTGCCTTAGCCCAGGCGCCAAGCAAATCTTTACGAGGACCCATATTTATTGAATTCCAAGGTTGATAACGCGAATCCCATAGATCGTAATTGTCATGATGCACAGCCTGAATTAAAAGAAACCGCGCACCTATGCTATGGTATAATTTCACATAAGCTTTGGGATCCAGCTGGCGCGGATTCCAGTCTCTCAACAACTCCTTATAACCCGAATCTGTAGGGTGGCCGTATTGTTTAAGATGATTTTCATAAGCCAGGCTGCCTTCTATATACATTTTACGTGCATACCAGTCGCCACTTGCACCCGATGCCTGCGGACCAAAATGAACCCATATGCCAAACTTGGCTTCCCGCAGCCAGTTAGCGGCGCTATCGGAATAATGCTCTTGTATCGACTGCCACGTAGGCTCAAAAGGCCCGGCATACATAGGGAAATTTGTTTTTACTTCTTGTTCACCTGTGGTATCGCCTAAGTTAACAGAGGCAACAGGTAAAGTGGCGGGTATGTCGGGCATCGTAGCCGGTGGGGGTAGCAGGAGATTCTTTTCCCCGTTTAATGAATTGGTTCGTTTGGCGGTACGACAACCTGATAGAAATATACCAGCTGCAATAACAAAAAGGTTTATCCAGGATAAAGTAGAACGCTTCAGGCAATGATTATACATGAGGCAGGCGGAATTCGTTAGAAATATGATGACCCAAATTACGTTTAACGCTTTAAATAAAAGCGAAAACAACTGTGAATTCTTGGCGGGAACGAAACGGTGATACATCGAAATGATGACATGGCAATTCAATTTCTGCCTTACGCTTAATATGAATCTATGCTTGCGTGTGGTGCTCCATTGGTATAAATACCCATCTTTGCAGATTAATACGTCCGAAGATGGATAAAGCAATAGTGTTGGAGCGTTTTTTCAAGGCCATACAGTCTTATTACCCCATAGAAAGCAACACGATAAAGGCTCTCGAAAAAATATTGAGAATAAGGGCTGTTCCGGCCGGTACACGGTACCTGGCTGCCGGCGAGATTCCGGTCTTTGTTGCTTTTATCTGTAAAGGCATTTTCTCTTATTATCATCAGTTTGAAAACGGTGATACTATCATTAAAAAGTTCTTTTCAGAAAACAGCTTCATTGCATCTACCTCGGCCCTGATATTGCAAATTCCTGGTAAGTACACGATAGAAGCGCTGGAAGATAGTTGGCTGGCGGAATTTAGTTTCAATGAATTTAAACACCTGATGCAAAAACATCCTGACCTCGCTTTTTTCTGGATCAGTTATCTGGAGAAAAACTGGGTAGTTGCAAAAGAAGATAATGAAGTCAACCATAAGTATCTGCCCGCACAAATACGATATCAGGCTTTTGTAAAAAATGAACCGCATATCGCTGCCCGTTTGCAACAGCAGCAAATAGCTTCTTACCTCGGTATTACACCTACTCAGTTAAGCCGGATTAAAAAAGCGCTGACAAAAAAATGAAATCTGCTGCTCAACATATGTAAAGCCGGCTATGATATTTTAAATAGACCTTTGACCGGCTAAAAGGATGGAATGAAAAAGCTGAAAGGGATCATTTTCGTTATTGCGGGAGCTGCCAGCTATGGCATCCTGGCCACTTTTGTAAAGCTGGCAGGTTCGCAGGGCTATAGCACCGCATCTGTTACGTTTGCACAGTTTATAACTGGCTTTATTGTACTGGCTGTTGCCGATCTGTTGTTCAGGAAAAAAGCTGTTTCACCACCGGAAGCTTCTGCGGCTGGCAAAAAGGATTTCCGGAAATTAGTGCTGGGCGGTACCTGCCTCGGCCTTACCAGTACATTCTACTATTTATCGGTACAATACCTGCCGGTATCTGTTTGTATTATATTACTCATGCAAACCGTTTGGATGGGCATACTCGTCGATTGTGTCAGGAACAAAAAGCTGCCGCAACTTAGCCAGATCCTGGTGATCCTGGTAGTTTTAGCAGGTACTGTACTCGCTACGGGCCTTATTACAGCAGGCGCACAGTGGAGCTTCCGCGGAATGATATATGGTTTCATGGCGGCAATGACTTACACCGGATCAATGTATGCAGCCAACCATGTAGCGCTGCGTCGCCCGTTGTTCTACCGTTCTAAATTATTGGTGTTGGGAGGACTGCTTGCCATTATTATCTTCTGGAACCTGCATATTATCAGCGATTTTCGTCCCGAAGTGTTGCTCAAATGGGGGATCTTCCTGGGGGTCTTTGGCACAATCTTGCCTCCGGTATTATTTAGCAAAGGGTTTCCTGCCATAGGCCTGAGCCTGGGGAGTGTATTGGCGGCCATAGAAATTCCGGTTTCTATAGTTACAGCCCATATTGTATTACACGAAAACGTGACCCTGTTGCAACTCCTCGGCTGTGCGTTGATAATTCTGGGCATTGCACTTCAAAATAAAGCCCATACCTGATACCCGGAGCGTCCGAACAGGCTGCAACCTTCCGCGCCGGGTTTACAAAGCAAGTCCTTAAAAGAAATGATAAATTCAGCGATAGCGGAAGGGTATGTAATAAGATAGGCGTGATAGAACAGGGCATCATGAAATGTGTTTTTGATAAGCGATCGATTGGAGTATAAAGCATACCATGTGGCATTGCGGCCAGTTAGGAACGAACTATTAATGGTGAAGTATGGCTCCCCGTGGCTGTTATTTTTTAAATCAATTGATAGCAGCAGCAAAAACTTTAGCGTTGTATAAGCTACCTGCTACCTGTCCTTCTGTTATCCTGTTATCTCTCCCGTGCTAATATGTCCCGCATGTTACCGATGCATCATTGATAAAGAAAATGTTAAGAGTAGCCAATGCAGGATCACTTCAACCCCCGTTTTTAGCTACCTTTGCCCCAAAGTCACTGGATATGAACAAAAAGGGTTGTCTTTCCCCTCCTTAAGGTTAATTTATTTCTCTCATCTTTTACGGAAATCCGTCCTTTGAGGCCACGCATTAACGTGAACCTCCCTGTTATCAATTATTGAAGCATATTTAAAATTTGCCTTAGGAAGCAAGGGATAATTCTTTATGAAAAAGTCATATCTGTCATTACACATAGCTGTTTTGCTTGCCGGACTTACCGGTGTTTTTGGTAAACTGATTACACTTAACGAAGGCCTGCTGGTCTGGTACCGCGTCTTGTTTTCATTTCTTTTTTTACTCTGCATCCTGAAATTGTTCGGTATATCTGCCAATATCCCGGCAAGAAAAAAATGGGACATCGGGAAAGTAGGCATGCTGTTAACCATCCATTGGGTGCTCTTTTATGCAAGCATTAAATATTCCAATATCTCGATAGGTGTTGTCTGCTTTTGCCTTACCAGCTTCTTTACTTCTGTTTTTGAACCCCTCATCAATAAACGGAAGCATGCGCTGTCTGAGTTGCTGTTAAGTATGCTTACCCTGCTCGGCATTGCCCTTATCTTCCACTTCGATTCTTCTTACCAGGTTGGTATAACGCTTGGTGTGGTCTCTTCAGTATTTTCGGCTCTTTATACTATTTATAATGAAAGGCTGGTGAAGCTGTACGATACCAGATTGATCAATTATTACCAGATGCTCGGCGGAACGATAGGGCTGGGCATCTTCATCCCGGTCTATCTTCATTTCTTCCCGGTTGATAGCCTCATCCCCGGCTGGAAAAACACGCTGTACCTGCTGGCCCTGGCTTTGTTCTGCACTGTAGGACTCTATATCCTTTTTGCGGAAGCTTTGAAAAAGATCCCGGCATTTACAGTAAACCTGAGTTTTAATCTGGAACCCGTTTACTCCATTATCCTTGCTTTTCTTTTTTTTAACGAAGGAAAAGAAGTCAACTTCTCATTTTATATAGGGCTGTTCCTGGTAATGACTTCAGTGGTTTTGCAAACACGCTTTTCTATGAAAAAGTAGCAGCGATAGGTGGGGCCCGTTTGGCAAAGTATTTGTAAAACCTCCCACCTATGCCACAATTACCATGGTTCGCCTATGTTATGTTAGGAATAATGCTTGTCTCTTTCCTGCTGGTAAAAGTATTGCCGGGTAGTAGAAAGTGAAACATGCATTTAGTAAAGGCTATAAAAAGAATCCTGATGCCAATCTCACTGACGAACAACAGGTCAACATTAATGCCGGCGCTGTAAACGGAGAATAAACCGGCTCTTATATCAATAGTCTTACTGCCGGGCAGCATAAAGACGATATGAAGTCCAGCCTTGCCCAATGGTGGGGCATTTCCGACAACGCATCCGCTATGGAAACCATCAGCTGGCGCTCAATGAAGGGCACAGGGCCTATTACGATAGGCTACGTCCTATTATGAAAGATGTCCCTGCCGTTCAAAAAGCACAGAGAAAAGCCATGATTGCGCAGTTGTTCGAAGACACGGAAAAAGCCACTGAATATCTCAATAACCTCGAAGACACCAAAGAGGAATTAAAAGAAGATGGGTTCGTTCACTATCATACGCGCCATCCCCCACATAAAAAAAACTGCTGTCTGCCATCCTCCATCCGGCATCCATTCCTATATTTGCAACTTCGTTACATTAATGCATCGTCGCCGGTTCATACGATCCCTTGGGCTAGTGCTGTTACTACTGAGTTTTGCCTTTGGCACCACTCCCAAATTGATTTGGCATGAACTCATCGCCGATCATACCTACGCTTCTCATGAGCGCTCAGGCGACCACGATGCCCAGGTGAATCTCGACTGTCATGCCGATCATCTCGTAGTACAATCGTCCTTTATCAGCGAATTACCTGTATTCCATTACGCAATAAGACAGTTCTTTGCTATCCTCCCCGCCGGGGCAGCTGAAGCGTCACCACTCGTATATCTCATCTTTAACTCCCTGAGAGGCCCGCCGGCTATGGCCTAAACCTTTTTTGCCTGCCATATTATTTCTCCTGGTTCCCTTTTTAAGGCGGCCTATTTATTAATTTTTATTTCGTCGTAGTGAACAAGCTTTTATTAGCTGTTATACTGGCATTACTGTCGGTAGCAGCTGGCGCGCAGCCTTGTAGCCTTGTGCTTACAGGTCATGTAATTGACAGTGATAGTAAGGAAAAGTTGACGGCAGCAACCGTTGTCATCAGGGAAACGGGGCAGCAGGCATTTACCGATGACAATGGCGATTTCGTTTTTACACGGCTTTGCGCCGGTAACTATATGATCGAAGTAAGGCATGTCGGTTGCGATACGCTTCATCAGCCTGTAAGGCTCACCGCCAACGCACATATCGACCTTGCGCTGCCTCATATGCGACATAACCTGGCAGGCGTAGTAGTAGCCGCCCAAACAACGCCAGCCATTGCAGGATTCAGTCAGCAGCTGGCAGGGCGAAGCCTCGAAGAAACACGTGGCCTCTCTCTTGCACAGGCATTGAGCAGGATCAATGGCGTTAGCATGTTCAGTACCGGTTCAACCATCGCCAAACCCGTTATTCATGGCCTGCATAGTAACCGTATCCTCACCATCAACAACGGCGTCAGGCAGGAAGGACAGCAATGGGGAAATGAACATGCCCCGGAAATAGACACCTACCTGGCCGATAAACTGACCGTGATCAAAGGTGTCGATGAATTGAAATACGGCTCCGACGCCATCGGTGGAGTGATCCTGGTTGACCCCAGGCCATTACGCCGCCTCCCGGGATGGGCCGGAGAATGGAATACAGGCTACTTTTCCAACTATAGAGGATATGTTGTTTCAGGTATCATCGAACAACAGCTCGAAAATAACCCCGCACTTGCATGGCGTATACAGGGCACATTTAAACAGAATGGTAACGTGGCAACTCCGGGTTATCGCCTGAATAACACAGCACTGAAAGAACTGAACTTCTCAGCTACCGCCGAATGGAGAAAAGAACACTACCACATACAAGCCTACTTCAGTCAGTTCTCTACAGATCTTGGTTTGTTCACCGGCTCTCATACCACCTCCGTTACCGACCTTAAAACAGCTATCGCACAAAGCAAACCCAACGACGTCTTCCTGGGTGAGCAAACATATGCGATTCAAAGACCCAGGCAGGAAGTGCTCCACCGCCTGTTCAAATTATCGGGAGCGTTTACCAGGAACAGGCACCAGTTTAAAGCTACACTGGCCGCTCAGTATAATAACAGGAAAGAATACGATATCGTACGCGACAGGCAGAAAACGACACCCGAAGTCAACCTCCGCATTCTCACATTGTCCGAAGAGTTGGCATGGGAGCATCCCCAAACAGGTAACTTCAAAGGAACCGCTGGCCTCTCTTTCATGCAGCAAAAGAACGCATACTCAGGACGCTACCTGATACCAAACTATTTCTCGTATACCACAGGCGCCTACTGGATCGAAAAATGGAGCCGTAAAAAACTGGGCATAGAAGCAGGCGCGCGATTCGATTATAAGAATATCGATACAAAACGCATCCAGTACAACCAGTCCGAGATCAACCATAACTTCTCCTTTTCTACCCTGGCGGGCTCATTGAATACGCATTATGCATTTACAGACAATTTCAAAACAAATCTCAATGTTTCCCTGTCCTCCCGCGCACCTCATGTGAATGAACTGCTCGTTGCCGGCATACACGGCGGCGCAGGTATTTATGAAATAGGAGATATGAACCTGAAAACCGAGCAGTCCTTTAATACCAGCCTGGGCCTGTCTTACACTACTCCCGGTAAAAAATTCTCTACGGAGGTGAATATCTATTATAACCACATCAACAACTTTATCTACACCCAGCCAATGGCCAACGACTCTATGGTAACCATCACAGGCACATTCCCGTTATTTAGATACAGGCAAACAAACGCCATCTTAAAAGGACTCGATGCCTCGGTTATATGGAAACTAACAAAAGGCTTCGAATGGAATTCCAGACTCGCACTGCTGAGAGCACGTAACACGCAGATCAGCGATTGGCTGATCCTGATGCCTTCCGATAGATGGAGTAATAAACTTACATACGACTTTAACAATAAAGGTTGGTCCAGCAACAGTTATATCGCCGCCGAATGGGCAACAGTGTACAAACCAAGAGTACCCGGACCGGAAAGCGGTATGCAGGATTATAAGGCGCCGCCCGATGCCTACTCCCTGATGAACATCTGGGTGGGAACCACAATACAGGCAAAACACTGGCCCTTAACAATAATGGTAGGCGTACAAAATCTCTTTAATAAAGCCTACCGCGAGTACATGAACAGCTTCCGCTACTATGCCAACGATATGGGAAGGAATATTAGTATTCACCTGAAAATACCTTTTCAGAATTTTTATAATTAAACATCATCTAAAACAAAAACAATGAAGAAGACAATCAAAATGCTCCTGGCAGCAGGACTTATCTCTGCAGCGGTCACCTCTTGCTCCAAAGACGACGAGGCGCCGGAAGTAAACGACAACGAAGTAATAACCACCGTAAGAGTAAAAGCGGTAGCCACCGACAACACAAAAGACACTCTGACGTTTAACTGGAAAGACGCTGATGGCGACGGACCTGGACTGCCCGTTATAGATCCCATAAACCTTAAAGCAGGAAAAGTGTATAACGTGCATATATTATTGCTCGATGAAACAAAAACTCCGGTAGATAACGTAACAGAAGAGGTGGAGTCGGAAGGCCACGACCACCGCTTTTACTTCGACCCCTCAGGCGCAAACATCACCGTTTCCGATCTCGACAAAGACAAAAACAATGTATCCCTTGGCCTGCAAAGTAAATGGACTACAATCGCAACTGCAGCCTCCGGTACTATCAAAATCACCCTGCGGCACTACCCCAACGGTGGCAAATCGGAAACGGACCTGGTAAACAGCACAAAATCATCCACCGATGCCGAAGCGGTGTTCCCGCTGAACATTACCTTATAATTCCCCGTTGATAAAGCCCTCGAACAACAAAGCCGCACCTCCCAATGGGTGCGGCTTCACTATATGATCACGCCTCAAAAAATCTACCATCTATTCCTTAAATTTACCCTATGTCCAACATCAATCTCATCATCGAAGAACGTCCCACAAATCTGGGGAATTTTATGGTAGGCCGCTTGCTGCCTTTCCGTGATAAAAGAATGGTAGGCCCTTTTGTATTTATAGATCATATGGGACCCGTGCGTATGAACGAAAGAGAAAATTTTGACGTTGGCCCGCATCCGCATATTGGCCTTTCTACACTCACTTATCTCTTCGAAGGCAATATTATGCACCGCGATACGCTTGGCTCAGAGATCGAAATTGTACCAGGACAGGTTAACTGGATGACAGCCGGAAAAGGTATTGTTCATTCCGAAAGAACGCCCGGATACCTCAGACATTCCGATAAGTTTTTACATGGACTCCAGATCTGGGTGGCCTTGCCAAAAGAACTGGAACAAATGGAACCGGCTTTCTTTCACGTAGAAGGCGATGCTATCCCCCATTGGGAGCAGGATGGTGTTTCATATAAGCTGATCGCAGGTGAAGTCATGGGCCATCGTTCTCCAATCCCCGTTTATAGTCCCTTATACCTCCTCGAACTGAAAACAAAAGAACGTAAGACCATCAACATAGGTAGCTCGTTGTTTGGCGAAGTGGGTATGTATATCCTCGAAGGCAGCATAGAAAACGATGGTAATAAATATGAACCAAAGCGTATTCTCGTAGCAAAAGAAACAGCGCTGTGCTCCTTCGTTATGGAAGCAGGTACAACAGTTTACCTCTTCGGTGGCACTCCCTTTCCGGAAGAAAGGCATATCTACTGGAACTTTGTTGCTTCCGATATTGCATTGATAAAAAAGGCAAAAGAGGATTGGGCCGCCCATCGCTTCCCGCTGATAAATGGCGATAACGACTATATTCCCTTGCCGGAACAATCGCCCTCGGTCCATCTGAAAAAGTAATTCCGGAATGCCTCACCCTGCCTCCGGGAAAATGGTGCCGCCCGCTACCCCTTGAAGAACTGATTTTGTTTGAATTTTGCAAGTATTCATTTGAAATACGCAATCTGGTCGGCAAACTGCCGCGTAATTTTGATTGAAGCTGCTAAAATGGCGTACAACGCATTGGAATGCCGTCGCTGCCGCTTAAAACAAAAGGCTATGGTAACCGAATCTCTCGAAGAGTTTTATAAGAAAAAAATGAACTGGCTGCCCGATAACCTCAAACAGGATATCGGACACTTCAACGTGTTCCGGCTCGAAGACTGTATAGGCGCACACGGAACGCCCGTTGTATATAGCCGCAGGGATTTCTATAAGATCAGCCTTATGAGAGGAAAAAACCTCTATCATTACGCCAATAAAAGCATAGAGATCGACGGACCTACACTCATTTTCTTCAATCACCATATCCCCTACAACTGGGAACCCCTGAGCGACGAACAAACGGGTTATTTCTGCATCTTTAAAGAAGCTTTCTTCTCCGAAAAACTCCGTGGCAACATGAACGATTTACCTATGTTCGCCCCCGGAGGCAAACCGGCATATCCGCTGAACCAAACTCAGGAAGCATACGTGGTCGCTGTCTTTCATAAAATGAAAGAAGAAATAGGTTCCGACTATAAATACAAATACGATCTTATCAGGAACTACGTAACAGAGCTAATGCACTATGCTTTAAAGATCCAACCCTCCGAAACGCTTTACCATCATGCCGATGCAAATGCCCGCATCACAGCTATCTTTACCGAGCTGCTCGAACGCCAGTTCCCTATAGAATCTCCTGCGCAGCGCTTTACGCTTCGCTCTGCAAAAGACTTTGCCGACCAGCTGGCAGTACACGTTAACCACCTTAACCGCGCCATCAAAGTCACTACAGGTAAAACAACAACGCATCACATCTCCGAACGTGTTGCCTCCGAAGCCAAAATGCTCCTGCGCCACACCAACTGGAATATCTCCGAAATAAGCTACACGCTTGGTTTCGAAGAACCTGCACACTTTAATAATTTCTTTAAGAAACACACCACGTTAACGCCCTCCGCATTCCGTATCGCCTGATCCGCGGCCCCCTTGTTTGAATTTCGCAATTATTCCTTTGAATAACGCAACAGCGCCAGCCCTTTCACATACTAGCTTTGTTCTTGTAAAAAAACTAAAGTATGAATAACAACAACGTATGGTTTGTAACAGGAGCTTCTAAAGGTTTAGGTCGCTCCCTTGTAAAACACCTGCTCGAACAGGGTTTTAAAGTGGCTGCCACCTCCCGCAGAAAAGAGGATCTCGAAGAGGCAATTGGTGGTCACGACAACTTCCTGCCGCTTAAAGTAGATCTTACAGCAGAAAGCGAAGTGCGCGACGCAATCGGTCAAACAATCGAAAAATTCGGAAGTGTCAGCATAGTGGTGAACAACGCAGGCTACGGCCAGCTCGGTAGCCTCGAAGAATTAACCGATGCCGAAGCACGTGAAAACTTCAACGTAAACGTGTTTGGAACACTGAATGTGATAAGGCAGGTAATGCCTTTCCTGAGAGAACAGGGTAGAGGACATATCTTCAATATTTCTTCTATCGGTGGTTTTTATGGCAATTTCCCCGGCTGGGGCATTTACTGCGCAACCAAATTTGCAGTGAATGGCTTAACCGAATCCCTCGCCGAAGAAATAAAAGCCTTCGGCATAAAAGCAACGGTAGTGGAACCAGGGTATTTCCGCACCAGCTTCCTCGCCTCCGGTTCTCTTGCTACACCTGCTAATGAAATAGATGCCTATAAGGCCGTAAGAGAAAGCCAGGATATGCACCGGAACTTAAATGGAAGCCAGGCAGGTGACCCCGATAAAGCAGCGCTCGCGCTTATCCGGGTGGCCGCACAGGAAGAAGCCCCCTTGCATCTCTTCCTCGGACAGGATGCCTACAACATGGCCCAATTGAAAATCCAGACTTTACAGGAGAATATAGAGAAATGGAAAGCAGTAACAGTATCTACAGGATTTGAAAACTAGCACAACCCTCTAAGGCAGTTATGGAGAGTGGCTCGTAAATAAAAATAGCCGCTGAGAATTGCTTAAACGGGAACCCTTCTCCATCAGTTACCCGAGAAAAATGAGGCCGTATCGCGCTTATGATACGGCCTCTTTTTTAGCTTGTATCTTTTGTTGTATCAGTAAAGCGCCGCTTGCCGAAAGAAACGCAACGATCATACCCGCGCCAAGATCTAAAGGGAAATGCTGCGCCAGGTATACCCGTGAATAAGCCACAGCCAATGCATATAACAACCCAATGCCCACCCACGCCCTCTGCCTTATCAGCAGGCATAACAACAGGTAAATAGTAAAAGCAGTGGCTGTATGACCCGATGGGAAACTGGATACGGTATGCAACTCAACACCCGGTACGGTATGTATAAGGGAAATATCGGCTATAGCCTTCGTAGGCCTCGCCTCATGCGGAACGATTATATACTTGCAAACCTGCGTCAACAACGTAGTAAGCGCAAAAGAACTGATAAGCAAAGGCAATAACTCCTTTCTGCGTTTAACAAGCACCCATATCAGCAACGGCACCCATACGGCCCCGTCTCCCAGGTAAGTAGCGCCGGCAAAGAAATAATCCGCCACACGTCCCAGATCAGTATTCAGTAACAGGAAAAGCGCCTGCTTGCCAACCGCGAACGAACAGGCCAATACGCTGATGCCAAGCACCAGCGTAATTATCGCTCCCGTTTTAAATGAATTCGTATTTAAAACCCGCATCTATTCTACACCCAGTTTTTGCATCACTTCATTGCTCACACCGGTAGAAGAATAACCGCCGTCATGGAAAAGATTCTGCATAGTAACCATACGGGTAAGATCAGAGAACAGTGTGATACAATATTTAGCACAGTCTTCAGCAGATGCATTGCCCAACGGTGCAATAGAATCGGCAAAATCATAAAAGTCCCCGAAACCTTTGATACCGGTACCGGCAGTGGTTTTGGTAGGTGACTGTGATACGGTATTGATCCTTACTTTCTTTTCTACACCATAGTGGTAACCAAAGCTGCGCGCAATAGATTCCAGCATAGCCTTGATATCAGCCATATCAGTGTAGAAAGGATAGGTTCGCTGTGCCGCCATATAGCTCAAAGCCACCACACTGCCCCACTCGTTGATAGCATCAAGCTTTTTGGCTACCGCCAGCATCTTATGAAACGACATGGCAGAAACGTCAATGCCCTTCATGAAATATTCATAATTCGATTCTGTATAAGGTATTTTCTTGCGGATGTTAACGCTCATCCCGATAGAATGCAGCACAAAATCAATTTTTCCACCTAATATCTCCTGTGATTCAGTGAATAAGGTGGTCAGGTCCTCCACGCTGGTAGCGTCCGCAGGAACAATTTTGGAGTTGGTTTTCTCGGCCAGCGCGTTAATTTCACCCATACGCATGGCAATAGGGGCATTGGTAAGTACAAACGTAGCTCCCTCTTCATGAGCCTGCTCGGCCACTTTCCAGGCGATGGAATTTTCATCTAACGCCCCAGTGATAATGCCGCGTTTGCCTTTTAGTAAGTTGTATGCCATAGTTTATTTAGGTTTTGTTTGTTGAGAACGAGCGCAAAGAAAACAATTTTTAACTTACTGTACCACCATTTCCCTCGCATTTTCCAGCGCGGCCTGCGTTGGCTGCTCGCCGCTTAGCATACGGGCTATAGCCAGTATACGCTCTTCCTTGCTCAATTCACGAATACCGGTGGTCACCTTATCCCCATTGGTTTCCTTATATACAAAATAATGGGCATTGGCTTTACCCGCTATCTGAGGCTGATGCGTGATGCATATGATCTGACGCCCCTTGCCCAGTTGCTGCATGATAATTCCCACCTGTTTCGCCGCCTCTCCCGATATCCCCGTGTCAATCTCGTCAAAAATAAGGGTAGGCAGGTCTATAGACTGCGCTACAAGCGATTTTATACACAACATCAGGCGGCTAAGCTCCCCACCGCTGGCCACCTTGCGGATTGGCTCAAAACGGTTGCTCTTATTGGCGTCAAACAGGAATTCAATAACGTCCGTCCCGTCTGCCTGTAAAGCCGAAAGGGTAATGCTCACCTTTAGCCGCGCATTAGGCATACCTATCTGCGCCAGCAGGCCGTTCACCTTGCGCTCCAGCTCAGGCGCCTGCGCCAGGCGCGCTTTCGATAACTGCTGCGCCAGCGCGGTAGCCTGCTTCAATAATTGCGCTACCGCCGCCTCCTGGCTCGCAATAGCATCGTCGATCTCTAATACCGACTGCAGCTTTTGCCCCAGCTCCGCCTGCAATGCCAGCAGCTCACCCGTCGTCTGTAATCCGTGTTTTTTCAATAAACGGTAGCCAAGCGCAATACGCTCATTCACATCCTCCAGCCTTTTGCTGTCCGATACCATCGTATCACCCATACTGCCCGCTTCCGATGCAATATCCTGTAATTCTATATATACGCTCTGTAACCTGCCCGCTAACGCAGGAAGCAAAGAATGATGCTGCTGGTACTGCTGTAACTGGTTGGCCAGCTGCCTTACAATAGTGATAACAGGCGCGTCACTCTCTTTTAGATCAAAACTTACCTTCGATAATAATGTTTTTATCTCTTCAGCATGACTTAAAGCCTGTAACTCCTTATCAAGATCTTCCAGCTCATTATCCTTGAAACAAGCCTCGCTCAACTCATCAAAAAGGAACTGGTTATAATCAAGTTCCTTGTGAAAGCCGGCTTTCTGCTCCTGTAAAGCTTTTAACGTAGCCTGCGTTTTCTGCCATTGCCCATACAATTGGCGATACTGCTGCAACAAAGGCAGTTGATTGGCCAGTGCATCCAGTACAGTCCGCTGAAACCCGGCATTACCAAGCTCCAGCGTATCAAACTGCTGATGCAGGTCTACCAGCAACGAGGCAATCTCCCGCAGCTGCTGTACAGTGGCAGGCGTATCATTGATGAAAGCACGCGACTTACCGCTCGCCGCAATCTCACGCCTTACTACCAGCTCCGCTTCCTCTTCCAGGTCATGCTCACGCAGAAAACGGCTGATCTCCGGCTTGCCGGCAACAGAAAAAACACCCTCTATATAACACTTCTGACCCGGATCACGCAACGCCGAAGTATCGGCACGCTCACCAAGTATAAGGCTCAGGGCGCCCATTAATATACTCTTGCCCGCCCCGGTTTCCCCCGTTATAATGTTCAGTTGATCCGAAAACCGGATGGTTAGCTTATCAATGATCGCATAGTTCTGTATGTGCAGGCTCTGTAGCATATAACTTCATCAAAAGTCTAAAAACATTAATTCTAAACGAAGCGGTCAAATGTAAAAACAAATCAAACATCCAACAACAGTAACCGCACTGTTTACTGCCCTTTGCAACGGGCAATACCAGCTTTGGCACGCTGGTCCAGTGAATCCTTGTATTCATGGTCGTCCATATCCAGGCACTGTTGGAAATAGGTGATCGCCATGGCCTTGTTTCCCTGGCGTTCATAAATATAAGCTATTTGTAATGCCGCCCTGGCAGCATAATATTCCGTACGGTTCTGCCCCAGCTTCATAGCCGCTAGATAGGTCTGAACAGCATCGCTGTCACGCCCTACATCATCATATATACGGGCCACCCGGTAAGCAAACTCCAGCTTCTCTACCGGCAAACTAAAACTGTCCGTCGTTTTACCGGCAAGTATTACCAGCGCTTCCTTGTTATAGCCGCCGTCATTCAGCAGCCGCGCTTTCAGTAAAAGCGCATTGGGCCAGCCACCCGCTTTAGCGTCTTTGAGCGCCTTTTTATCCGCATCCGTATCCGTTCCGCCCTTCCTTATTACCTGCTGCCGCGCATTATTGGCCGCCTGCATATTCCCCTGCAGGTAATAACACCAGCTCAGCTTTTCATAAACATCCTTCACATAAAACTTACCCTTGAAAGTGTTCACGAATCGCTCAAAATGATGGATCGCCTCCGTTAACTCCAGGTGACGCAACCGCGCATATCCCAGCTCAAAATCCCAGGCAGGGGTCGATAAATATTCGGGCGACATATTCCTGTTCAACACCACATTCTTACCGTATTCCGTCTTTTTATCGTTGATGCCCAGGTTGGCCGCCAGGTAAGTGAACAAATGATTATTCACAACATCGAGACGACGGTGCTGTATGAAACTTAACACCTCGTCAGGTTTGTTCTCTATATAGAACATCAGGTAACAATAATAGAAAACGGCCTCATTGAAAAATACCCTGTTCCAGCCGTCTGTGCCGTTCAGGAAATGACGCATCTTCGCCATCCCATCCTTTACCGAACCCTTCATCCCAAACAGGTTGGCCAGCCATTTATAACCATCGGGGATCGTCCCCGCAGCCACTTCCAGCGGACCATAAATAAGGTCATTGGGAGCAAACGAAGGAAAGGCCTTCCGGTTGTCTTTGATAAGTGCAAACGCACGCCTGAAATCCCAGCCCGCACTCCAGCGCTCCCCAAACTTAATGGCAACAGTAGCCTTGTGCAACGTAACCACCGACTGGCAATATTTATAAAAAGGTGAATTCTTCGGACCGGTGGCAAGCAACTTGATCCGCTCCGAAAAATGAGATTTCCTTTCCGAATACTCCGCCGGATCTTCATTAAAGAACAGTATGAAAAAATCAATATAACTTTCAAGATAATCAACCACCAGGTTGTCAGGATTGCTCCTCCTGGCTTCCTGCAAGGTCTGCTGGCCCGCACGTAAACGCAAACTGGTGATCTCGCCGTAAGCTTTCTGGCAAGTGGCATTGAAATCGAAAACTTTTTCAGCGCGTACCTCCCCGAGGTAGCTTATCAGTGCAAGCAGGAAGAGTAGTGACTTTTGTATCATTCGTCCAAAATAAAGAAGGGTACCTTTTAAGTACCCCTCCGTTTATCAAATACTGTGCTGCATTCTTATTTTACTTCAACTGAGTTATTCAGATCATCATCCACCAGGATCCTTCCGCAGTTCTCGCAAACCATTACTTTCTTGCGCTGGCGGATCTCACTTTGTTTCTGTGGAGGAATAGCATTAAAGCAACCACCGCACGCATCCCTTTCAACAGGAACAACAGCCAATCCATTACGGTAGCTCTTGCGGATACGGTCATAAGAGTAAAGTAAACGGTCATCCATTCCTTTGCGCGCTTCAGCAGCAACGTCGTTGAAATGAGTTTCCTCTTTCTCTGTATCGGCAATGATCTTTTGCAGTTCACCTTTCTTGTGAGTCAGCGTGCCCTCTTTAGTGGCAATTTGCTTCTTCGCGTATTCAAGTGATTTTGCTTTCTCTGCCAGCTCTTCATTGGCATCACGAATATGCTTTTCAGCCAGCTTGGCCTCGAGTTGCTGCATCTCAATCTCTTTGTTGATAGCTTCAAACTCACGGTTGTTTTTAACGCTGGTGCTCTGCTTTTCGTATTTGGCGATCAGTGCTTCCGCTTCTTTGATAGCATTTTTCTTCTGCTCAATGAATTCGGTGATGCCGTTGATCTCTTCTTCAATTCTTGTTCTGCGGCTGGTTAAACCAGTAATCTCATCCTCCAGGTCACTCACTTCCATAGGAAGCTCTCCCTTTAGTATCTGGATCTCATCCAGTTTGCTATCAATTTTCTGCAACCTTACGAGGGCGGAGAGTTTTTCTTCAACAGAATAATCCTTTACTGTTGCCATATTCAGATGTTACTATTTTATATAACTGTGTTTGAGACCCTTAAATATAGTAAGAAACCGGGTTGGTTTTCACTTTTGATTTAAGGAGGGCAAAGGTAGGGAATTTTGCCAGCAAAATATCATAAAGCAGGTCTATCGTGAATTGTTCGCTTTCCCAGTGCCCTATATCCGCCAGCAAAATGCGGCCGTCAGCATCAAAGAATTCATGATATTTTATATCCGACGTCACATAAGCATCAGCCCCCGACGCTATAGCCTTCCCCGTCAGAAAGCTGCCCGCACCCCCGCACAATGCTACTTTTTTAACCAGCTTTCCCAATAGGGGAGTATGCCTTACCACCGCTAATCCAAAGGCCTCCTTCAATAGCGCCAGGAAATCCGCCTCAGGCATCGCAGAAGGCAATTCTCCCAACAACCCACTCCCAACTTGCTGAAAATCATTGGCTAAAGGTATTAGGTCATAAGCTACCTCCTCATAGGGATGCGCCTTTAACAGCGCAGCCACCACCGTCTGCCGGTGAACCGCCGGTAATATTACCTCGATCCGCTCTTCTTTTTCCATATGTTGCTCTCCCGGTGTACCCACAAAAGGCTGCGTATCCGCGGCCCCCTTGAAGGTCCCCGCACCACTCACCGAAAAACTGCATTCACTGTATTGGCCAATCTGCCCCGCACCCGCGCCAAATAAAGCCTCCCGCACCATCCCCGCCTGCGCAACAGGCACAAAGGTCACCAGCTTCAGCAGCAACCCGCCTTTGGGCAACAGTATCCGCCGGTTTGTCAGCCCCAGACGCTCCGCAATCCTGTCATTCACCCCCGCAATAACATTGTCGAGATTGGTATGAATAGCATAAATGGCAATATCATGCCGTATGGCTGCTATCACCGTCCGCTCCACATAATTGCTCCCGGTAAGCCGCTTCAGCCCCCCGAAAATAACAGGATGATGCACCACCACCAGGTTACACCCCAGCCCGGCAGCCTCAGCTATCACCGCCTCGGTAACGTCCAGCGCACATATAACCCCCGTACATTCCCATTGCCGCTGCCCCGTAAGCAACCCGGCATTATCGTAACTTTCCTGGTAAGCCGCCGGCGCCACCGCCTCCAGCTCCCGTATAATATCTCCCACTGTCATAACACAAACCTAAGCAAAAAAAATCCGCACCTGCCGCCGGTCATCTGTCATCTACCATCTAATTTTACGCATGCCCCACATCAACTTTAATGGAACCATCGCTACAGAAGTAGCTATCTCCCCCGATTCCCGCGGATTCAAATTCGGCGACGGCTTCTTCGAAACTATTAAAATGGTGAATGGCAAAATGATTCTCGCATCATATCATTTCGACCGACTGTTTCAATCCCTGCAACTCCTTCAGTTCCAACCCCCGCCATCCTTTAACGCCAATGCCTTGCACGAACAGGTGCTGAAATTGACGCAGCTTAACGGCCACGCACAACACGCCCGCATCCGTATTACCGTCTTCCGTGGCAACGGAGGATTATACGATCCCGAAAACCATCTCCCTAACTACCTTATCCAGTCCTGGCCCCTCCAGCCCGCCACCTGGAACGAACACGGGATCACCATCGGTATCTTCCGCGATGCCTGTAAACCAGCCGACAAATATGCATCCGTTAAAAGCAATAATTACCTGGGCTACGCCATGGCAGCACTATGGGCGCAGCAACACAACCTGCACGATGCCCTCCTGCTCAACGCCGCCGGCAGGATCACAGACGCCACCATCGCCAACGTTTTTATTGTCCACGAAGGCACCATCAAAACCCCGCCTTTAAGCGAAGGCTGCGTAAATGGAGTCATGCGCCGCCACCTGCTCGGCATGCTTAAAAGCGAAGGAATGTCTGTAGAAGAAACCCCCGTTACCGAAACCATGCTGCTCGAAGCCTCAGAATGTTTTCTCACAAACGTGATTTCGGGAATCAGACCGGTACGTACATTGAAAAACAATACGTTCCGTGATAATTTGTCTGCGATGATATATAATACCATGATTAAGCCGCAGTTATGGTAAAAAAGATTATTTTTATCACTCACGCATCATCATGTTTATGAAGAAAATCCTGATCGTTTGTCTGTTCTTTATAACCAGCGTATGGTCGCAGGCCCAGAATCCTAAAGTGGTAGCAGATTGTACCGTCAGCTTCGACGTTATCATCGACGGTGCCTCCAAATCTCCTTCCACTAAAACCCTGTATATACGCGGTGTGGAAACCAGGACCGACCTGGTGAACAGCAATTTCGTCCAAACTACTTTCTACAATAGTAAAACGGAAACCGCAGTCATCCTGCGCGAAATAGGCGGCAACAAGTATATGACCACCCTTAGCGCAGAACAGTGGAAAGCCCAGAACAAACGCTACGAAGGAATGGAAGTGGTCCTGACCGACGAAAGCAAAACGATCCTCGGCTACTATTGCAAAAAAGCGCAGCTGAAACTGAAAGATGGCTCAACTCTTAACGTCTACTATGCTACAGGCATTACGCCTTCCGCCAGCGAAAACAACTACCAGTTCAAAGGCGTGCCGGGTTTCCCCCTCGAATACGAAACCGCTGGCGAAAATGGAAAGGGCAACGTTAAATTCACTGCCACCCGTATTAACCTGAACCCCGTCCCCGCTTCCAGGTTCGAAATCCCCCAATCGGGATACAGGATCCTGTAACAAACAGCTCCTGCCACAATTACAGCCCAACATACCGGCAAAGATTTTGCCGTAACAACGCGCTGTCCCCACACCGGCAACACACCGCCGTCGCAGTAATACGCCGCGAATGAAACAGCAAAAAGCGGGATTTTTACCCTGTTGTTTCCCGCCGCGTTATAATTGCTGTAAGCAGGTCTCGAAAACTACGCTTTATATAGCCGTCTTAAAGCCGCACCAAAGCCGCCTTGGAACTACTATCCCCGTAACCAGGTTTAATAACGGCACTGAAAGCCTCATCACAGGAGGAAGATCTCCCGGCCGCTGCCGCTTCCCCAATCATACAACCACCGGTCCCGCCCCGCTTTCTCAATCCTAACACTCAAATAATCATATGAAACCAGCTCCCCGGACACTTAATGCTATAAATATGCCGTCGGTATCCGGCAGTATACCCTAAATAAGCCATAACCGTACTTACATCGTACTTGTATCGCACTTACATCGCACTTGTATCGCACTTGCATCGCACTTACATCGCACTTACATCGCACTTACATCGCACTTACATCGCACTTACATCGCACTTGCTTCCTGCCCGGCATTACCGGTGTTGCTTCTAAAAAACAGCCACCTGCAGCCAGCCCCTAGGCCAACGTTTGCGCAGCACCCTGCTGCCAATGCAAAGCTTTGCTATCCCCTTACGCCCACAACCGCATTCAAGCGCACTTGTAGCAGGCTAACAAAACATTCGTAAATAACCGGGAGGGAAATACAACGTGCCTGGCAGAAATACTTGTAACAGGCAAACAAAAAACACCCGGAACAACCTCGGGAGCAATAGTTGTATTAACCATGAATGGTGACAGGCAAACAAAAACACCTGCAAACAAACAGGAAACCAATAACTTAAACGTAAAACTTAATTAGTAGGAGAGGGAGTCTTGAACTTGGTGGATTTCACCTTGTACTTATAAGGAAATACATAAGTGGTATTGCCTCTTTCCATACGGATCATGGAATTTACTTCCAAGCCACCGCCCGTATTCTGAATATCCAGGTCCTGGCTGCCGCTGAAACGCAAAGCAGTAGGACGTAACCCCGTTAAAGAATAGGATTTGCTGTACTTTTTCAGACTTTTAAGGCTGAACTTCGTAATTCTGTCGTCAGAAGAGCCAGTAAATGACGCAAACGCAGCATGTGCTACCGTAAAAAGTAACATTGCAGTGAGTATGGTGATATTTAAATGCTTTCTGGACATTTCTAAATGCAAATTTATGTTATTTCTGCAAATTATTTAACAACTTTTTATTGTTTTTGTTAAAAAGGATGAAATATTAATTTCAGGCGACAAAATTGGAAATATGCACGATTTCCTTTACTTTTCAGAAACGTGAGTAATATGAGAGAAGAGAATCCATTTCGTGAAGACCGGGAAGAATTACAGGAACTGCTGAATCAGTACGAACGTTTAAAAAACGGAGGAAGCCACTCGTTCCTGGAAGAAGATGCCTTCGAACGCATCATCGACTATTTCGACGACAGAGAAGAATATGCACAGGCCCTCGAAGCAGCTGAAACAGGCCTCGAATACTTCCCCTACTCCTCACAGCTGCTCATCAAAAAAGCCGACCTCTTACTCGCAACACGCAAATACCACGAGGCCCTCGAAGTCCTCGAACAGGCCGAACTGTTCGACTCTAACGATATTAACCTCTATATCCTCAAAACCGACGCCTACCTCGCCCTCGACCAACAGGAAAAAGCAGTCGTCCTCCTCGAAGACGCCCTCCTCAGATTCGATGGCGAAGAACGCATCGACCTCCTCTTCGAACTCGCCGACGTGTACGACGACTACGAAGAATTCGACAAGGTCTTCGATTGCCTCAAACTTATCCTCGAAGAAGAACCGGCAAACGAAGAAGCACTCTACAAGATCTGCTTCTGGACCGATTTCACCGGCCGCAACGAAGAAAGTATCCGCCTCCACCAGAAAATAATTGAAGAACAACCCTATAACGAACTGGCCTGGTTCAACCTCGCCGCTTCCTATCAGGGCCTCAAACTGTACGAAAAATCGATCGACGCCTACCAGTTCGCCATCGCAATCGACGAAAAATTCGATTACGCCTACAGGAACATGGGCGACGCTTTCATCCGCCTCCGCAAATACAAAGAGGCCATAGAAGCCCTCGAAAAAGTGCTCGAGCTCTCCCGCCCCGAAGAAGTCATCTTCGAAGCCATCGGTCACTGCTACCACAGGCTTAGCAACTTCGCCCAGGCACGCTTCCACTACCGCAAAGCCTCCCACATGAACCCGGAGGATAGCAAACTGCAATATAAAATTGCTCTTACTTATATTAATGAGTCTCAATGGGATAGCGCCGTAAAACATCTCGATAATGCCATGCGTATCCAGAAAACGGTGCCCGAGTATAACCTCGCCATGGGACAATGTAAAATGGAACAGGAAAAATACAAGGAAGCCATCGTTTTCTTCAGTATCGTCGTCCGCTCCAAACCCCGCAGCGTTACAGGCTGGGAAGCCCTCATCCGCTGCCTCTATAAAGCCGGCTTCTACGACGAAGCAGTGACCCAGTGCCGCGCCGCACTCGCCGCCACCGAAAATAAACCGGTGTTCTATTTCCACTACAGCGCATCCCTCTTTGCAGGCGGAAAAATGAAAGAAGGCCTCCTCCAACTCGAAAAAGGAATGAGCCTCGCGCCTAAACTCGTGAAAAAACTGGTCGAAATGGCGCCCGCTATCTTACAGAAAAATCAGGTCGTCGATTTGATCGCCCGCTACAAAAAAGGACGAAAAATTTAACCGTTCACGGACAAATACGCCCCTCATACCTATCCAAAAAAATTCATATGCGCTGCGTTCCCTATTTTTGCAGCCTTCAAAGAATGTTATGATGAATTTTTCTTTATCTCAGATGCCGGATAGAAATCGTAAGCCCAGGACAGATGGAATAACAATGGTGATGGATAAGGGGCTTAGCATAAACGAAGTGCACAATTTTTTAAGCGTAGCGCTTCCGCATGTCGATATCGTTAAATTAGGTTTTGGTACCTCGTTCGTAACGCCCAACCTCAGGGAAAAAATTGAAGTATATCAGTCCTACGATATACCCGTCTACTTCGGCGGTACCCTCTTCGAGGCATTCCTCGTTCGTAACCAGTTCGAAGATTATATCCGCGTTTGCGAAGACTATAACATCAACTACATGGAAGTGAGCGATGGCTCCGTTACCATCCCCCACGCCGAAAAATGTGGTTATATCGAAAAACTGACCCAGTACGGTACCGTATTGAGCGAAGTTGGTAGCAAAGACGCCGCCCACATCATCCCCCCCTACAAATGGATCGAATTGATGCGCGCAGAACTCGAAGCCGGCGCCACTTATGTGATCGCCGAAGCAAGGGAATCCGGAAACGTAGGTATCTATCGCGGTAGCGGTGAAGTAAGGGAAGGCCTGGTGCAGGAGATCCTTACACAGATCCCCGGCGAAAAGATCCTCTGGGAAGCGCCTCAGAAAGCACAACAGCTTTACTTCCTCGAACTACTCGGCTGTAACGCCAACCTCGGTAATATCGCCCCCTCCGAAGTCATCGCCATGGAAGCCATGCGCGTAGGCCTCAGAGGCGATACCTTCGAACTCTATCTTAACAAAGAAACCCTCCGTTAATAGCACACCACCCCTGATATATAAACGCCGCCCGCGTCGCCAGGGTAAACTCGGTGAAACCTGGCGCGCTTGATGAAATGAAATCATTCCGACAACAAACGGCATCAGGGGAAAAAACAATACAGTATGAGAACTTTTGGAATCCTCGGCTACCCGCTGACTCACTCCTTCTCGCAACGCTATTTTGAAGAAAAATTCCAGCGCGAAGCAGTCACCGATGCCCAATTCAAATTGTTCTCCTGCCCGGATATAGCGTCCCTGCCGCAAATGCTGGCAGCAGAACCCGCACTCGAAGGTTTCTGTATCACTATACCACACAAAAAATCTATCCTGCCCTGGTTAACGGAAGCGGATGAAGTGGTGACCGCCATGGGCGCCTGCAACTGCGTACGCATCCGCAACGGCAAATTATACGGCTACAATACCGACGTGGCCGGTTTCGAAACCTCCTTTACAGCACAGCTGCAACCGCATCATACCAGGGCGCTTATCCTTGGTACAGGCGGGGCAGCTGCCGCTGTTCAATATATTCTGCAGAAAAAAGAAATACCCTATCACTTCGTCTCCCGCCAGCAAAGACCAGGACATTTCACCTATGACCACTTATCCCCCGAAGTGATCGCCACTCATCCGGTGATCATCAATTGCACCCCACTCGGCACTTACCCCGATGTGCAAACCTCACCCGATCTTCCCTATCACCTCCTTACCCCAAACCATTACCTGTACGATCTGGTATATAATCCACCCCTTACCCGCTTCCTCCAACTCGGACAACAACAAGGAGCCATCATCAAAAACGGCTACGACATGCTCGTCATCCAGGCCGAAGCCAACTGGCAGATCTGGAATAGCTGATCTAACGCCTCCCAATACAGTACACAATAAATTCCCTGCCCGGGTACATAACTCCACGGTGCGCACATAACCCGTGAAATGAAAATAGCTAAGCCCCGGCATTAACAAGCGCCGCCACCTGGCTATTCGATCTTATAATTTCTTTAAACGAAGGGATGAACCTAAGGAATAAAATGCTGCACTAGCTTCTGCTGGGCATACGCAGGTACCGCAACTTTTTTCTTCTCTTTATAATCAAAGCATAGCATCCCCGTTTTCACTTTGCCCGCCAGCCTGCTTCCATCAGGCGTAAGTAATTCAATCAGGTAGTAAATATCAAACCCAAGCTTGTCAAAACCTCCTGCCGCAACAGATATCCTTACACTATCGCCATAGGCCAGCTCATGTTTATACTCTATGGCAGCATCAGCCATGATAAGCCCGCATCCTTCAAACGACGTCTCCGAATAACCATAATGATGCAGGAACTGCATTCTGGCCTCATGTATCAAAGAAAGAAACGCATCATTCCCAACATGCCCGCCATAATTAAGATCCGTGATCCTGATCGTGATCTCTGTAGCAAAAGAATAACTCTCCGGTAAACTAACTTTAATCCTGTTCATACTTATTGTCCGTTTCTGGTTTTAAATTAGCCGTCTATCCCCCTCAAAAATGCCTCCAGCTTATCCATCGCCTTACGCCTGTGACTGAAACTGTTTTTCTCTTCAGTGGTCATCTCCGCAAATGTCCTGTCACTGCCTTCAGGAATGAACACAGGATCATACCCAAAGCCTTCTGTCCCCCTTTGCGTAGTGATGATCTGACCTTTACAGATCCCTTCAAAAAGATACTCATGATCATTCCAGATGAGCGAAATAACAGTTCGGAACTGCGCCGAGCGGTCACTGCTGCCTTCCAGCTTATATAAAAGCTTCGCGATATTCTGCTGAAAATTACGGCCATCACCCGCATAACGCGCGCTTTTAACACCCGGCTCCCCGTTAAGTGCAGTTACTTCCAGGCCGCTGTCGTCACTAAAACAATTTTTACCCGTCATCTGGTGTATAACGGCCGATTTCTCTCTGGCATTGGCTTCCAGTGTATCATGTGGCTCCGGTATGTCAGTGGTGATACCCGCTTCTTCAAGGGTTAATAGCTCCAGCTTGTCGCCAACAACCGCTTTTATCTCGGCCACCTTGTGAGCATTGTTGGTGGCGAATATTAAGGTAACTGTACTCATATGTTAAAGATGTTTTTCAGGCACAACCATAATTTGCTTTTCAGCAGTTTCGCCTCTTCCGATCCACCCAGCATCCGCTGCAGCGCAGGTGCACTCAAAAAAGTACAGCTGTCATGCTGGAATACCTGGAAAGGAGGGATCGCAAACGCCAGCTGCATCTCCTGCATACTAATGTCGAAAAGAAAACAGTAGTTGACCTGTAGTTGTTGCCTGATTTGAGAAAAGTTGAAATGATTCCGGCTCATATTCACCACTGCCACATCCCCCATATTCAGCCGGCACGCAGCAAGTATACCACTTAAAAGCTGAAGCGCATCCTCTGCAAGATGTACATTCTCACCATCCTTTACAAGAATAACGATGCCCTTCGCATTATTCCCAAGCATACTAACAGCAGCATTCCCCGCCGCTCCTCTTTGTCCGCTCTGCACATTCCCCGCCGCACTTCCTTGTCCTCCCTGCATATTCGCTGCCGCCCCTCCTTGTCCTCCCTGCACATTCCCCGCCGCTCTTCCTTGTCCTCCCTGCATATTCGCTGCCGCCCCTCCTTGTCCTCCCTGCACATTCCCCGCCGCTCCTCCTTGTCCTCCCTGCATATTCGCTGCCGCCCCTCCTTGTCCTCCCTGCACATTCCCCGCCGCTCTTCCTTGTCCTCCCTGCATATTCGCTGTCGCTCCTCCTTGTCCGCTCTGCACATTCCCCGCCGCTCCCCCGGCAACACCGTAGCCGTCAGCTGCCGGCATACCCTGTGCCGGATTACTTTGCACATCACCAGGCATAGGCACCGACAGTCGGCCGTCACCCTGCATCCCCGGCTGTTGCATCCCGCCTGTTCTAGGAGTTTCACCCTGCATCCCCGGCTGTTGCATCCCGCCTGTTCCCGGAGTTTCACCCTGCCTTGCCCCCTGCTGCATCTGGTCTGCTCCTCCTTGAACTGCCTGGTGCAGCCCCCCGGCAGCCGCAGCACGCATCTCCTGCCCGGGAACTGCAGCAACAGCACCCGGTTTTTCCGCCAAAGGCGCATCCTCATCTGAGGCGATAAGCGTATCTTTGTACAGCCCCGCCAACAGCGTATTGGGTATGGTAAAGTTGAAACCTGACATATATTTATATTGTTAACGGTTGTTAGCTTCCGTTTTTTTGTTTATTTGCAACAAATTTAGTGTTATGATAGATGCTTTTGAAATACAGGTTACCAAAGTCGGGGAATCTAAGTTAAAGAACCTCAGCCTGGAAAACTTGCCTTTCGGCCGTTTTTTCACAGACCACATGCTAGAGGCTGAATATGAGAACGGCGAATGGAAACTGGCTGAAATTAAACCCTACCAGCCATTGCTCCTCGATCCTTCTCTTGCTGCTTTGCATTATGGCCAGGCTATTTTCGAAGGCATTAAAGCTTATAAAACAGATGCGGGAGAACCCTTCATCTTCCGCCCTTACGATAACTACAGAAGGTTTAACCGCTCTGCAGCCCGTATGAATATGCCCGAAGTTCCCGAAGAGATCTTTATCGAAGGTATGCGCCAGCTCATCAATATCGATAGCAACTGGATCCCCGCAAAACCAGACCATTCTCTTTATATCCGCCCATTCATGTTCGCTACCGATACCATGCTCGGCGTTAAACCCTCCGAAACCTATAAATTCCTCATCATCTTAAGCCCCACAGGCCCTTACTACGCGCAACCCATGAAAATTGCCGTGGAAGAAAAATATACCAGGGCCGCTCCCGGTGGCGTCGGCTTCGCTAAAAATGCAGGTAACTACGGCGGTAGCCTCATCGCTGCAACAGAAGCAAAAAAACTCGGATACGACCAGGTGTTATGGACCGACCCCTTCGAACACAAATGGTTACAGGAAGTAGGTATGATGAACGTGTTCTTCGTGATCGATAACGTAGCCGTTACCCCCTCACTCGAAGAAGGTACCATCCTCGAAGGTGTTACACGCGATACCGTTATCACCCTCCTGAAAGAAATGGGCGTCAAAGTAGAAGAACGCAGGATCAGCGTCGACGAACTCGTAGAAGCACACAAAGCAGGAAAAGTATCCGAGATCTTCGGAACCGGTACCGCAGCTGTTATCTCTCCCATTAAAGAACTGAAATATCAGGACTATGTAATGGAGTTCGATACCGACAAAGTAACTACTGCTCCCGAAGTAAAACGCCGCCTCACCGCCATCCGCGAAGGTAAAGCAGAAGATACCTACAACTGGATCTTTAAGATCTAAATAACATAAAACAAAGATCCTGGTTCACAAGTGGCTGCTCAACCAGCCTCCCTTATGAACCAGGATCTTTTTGTGCCTATAGCTGCCACCCGCATCCATCTGCCGCCCATATCCATCCGCTACCCGCATCACCTGCCACCCATATCCATCCGCTACCCGCATCATCTGCCACCCATATCCACCTGCCACCCGCATCCATCTACCACCTGTTCCCCGCTCCATCCCTCCCTTCCTGCAGCAACTGCTTCATATCGCCTTCTGCCTCCGCAGCCATATCAGCCTGATCTGCCAGCGTATAAGCATGCTTCAGTATCCTGAACGATAATAAACTCAGCAAATGCAGCTGATGAGCCGCAGCAAGTGTATTGGCCGCTTTCGCCAGCGCTATACACTTATTCAGATCCTTCTTCTTCTCATAGTAACGCGCCGATAACAGGTAAAACAAGGTCTTATTCAGAATATCAGCCTCGGGAATCTGCTGCTCTTTTAATAACAGCTCCTCCGTGCCCTTGCGGGCATGAATGCTTTCCAATCCCTTATGCATCAGCTCCGCATATTTACCCGCATAGTCCGAAAGGGTTTTGATAAAACCATAGGCTTCCTTCTGCTCAGGCGTCAGCCCAACCTGTAAGGCTATTGCAAAGCGATGTAATTCTTTAAACGATTCCATATACAACAAACCGTATATCGCCAGTATCATATTCAGATGTATCACACAGTCACTGGAAGCCCTGTTCTCCAATACATCATCGGTAAAGCGCTTCAGTATCTCGGGCAATTGCTCACTGCATATATCATAACGCGCATAGTCGAGCAGAATAGCCATGATATCACGCGCAAATTGCATCTGCAGCCCATCGTCTGCCTTCGATATTTTACGATATTCTCTTAAGTAAGCTTCTGCATGATAGGTCTGCAAATGCAGCATGGCATTCAGGTAAAGTAATACCAGCGAACAGTATTTCCAGCGCGTTTCAGGAGCCAGCTCAAATAAAGTGGTCAGCAGCTTATTGTTCTTCGCCCCAATATGACGGTATAATAATCCTTGCTCAAAAAAATGCGCGATGAAGTCGCTGCCAAGTAATAATGTTTCTATGATCTTCTTCTGGTTGCTGTTATCCGAAAGGTTCACCAAAAAGTCGAAATAATGCAGCTTGCCCGCAGGCGATAAATGCCCCGAATGAAATATCTCCTGTATCGCCCTGGTATTGTTGGCATACAACGTACGCAACAGGTACCATTTGATGATATAACGGCTGATAGGCTGCAACGAAGTCGAGCTGCGTATATGATCAACGAGCGTAGTATTGATGATATTATCATTCTTTTTAAGCAGCAGCAGGCTGGCAAAATAATACTCGATGTATTTGTTGCTGAACCGTATATGTTTGGGATAGGGAGAACTGCCCCAGCTGGCTTTTTCCTCTACAAGCATATAGTCGTCTATAAGTTGATTATATGCAGTGGTAGTAAGTGTATCCTTAACAAAGAACCATTCGTTGTTGGCGTCTGGCGGCGCGCCTTCCACAACCGGTCCAAGTATTTTATCGAGGATCCTCGTTTTTACTGCCGAATGTGTATCAAACTGCGAATGATAGCTCACATCAGTATGAATGATACGATACATCAGCGCTTCTTCTGTTTGATTACTGGTAGCGTCCGGTGCTATGATCGAAAATAAGATCTCCAGGAAACGGGGATAGGAAAGCAGCTCCAGCAAATCACTTGAAAAACTGACCGGCATTGTATTGCCAAAACGCCCCAATGCTATTATCTTTTTTATTTCAGCAGGAGTAAAAGGCAGCGTATGATGTATGGTATTCTCGTTGGGATAAGAATTATCGATGAATACCCGGTTATGAAAGAATACAGGATTCAGATAAGTATGCGCGAGTTTAGCCCAGGAACTGGGCCGCATGGTAAGTATGATCTTGATCCAGTGATACTGGCTGTTGTAATTGATGAACTCTATAATGTTGTTGTAAACAAGCTTCAGCTTGTCGGCCGAAAATGTCTTTTCGTCAAAACCTTCAATGATGATCACCAGCCTGGCATCAGCTTCTCTCGAAGCAACCAGCGAAGCTATCTCATCATAAAGCAAATGCAGGTACTTGCCAAGCCATTCCGTTAAAGAATGTTTGTAAAGCGCAATCGTCTGAACCTGGTGAACATTGATGAAACAACAGATATCCTGAGGATAAACCGCTTCAGCGCCATGCCATAATTTTAACACGGTATGAGCCATGCCTACCGATTTGCCAAACCCCGTAGGGGCAATAATAGGCGCGATAGACTGGTTCGTCTGAAGAAACTTCCGGATAAACTGTGTCAGCTCTTCACGATGTATGGTCTCCGGAAAAGGTATCCCCGAACTGTTCTTGATGGTCTGAAGGGTATAACCGGAATATTTGGCACAGGTCTTCCGTAAGGCCTGCCACTTGTTTACATCATCTCCCCCCGCCTTGGAAAATTCTTTCGCATTTTCCTTGCTGAAATTTTCCCAGTTCGAATACCCGACATATTCAGAAAGTGTGTCTAATGTGTAGATCGAAAACTCAAAGCTCCGCCTCGCAAAGCCAAACAAACGTTTTAAGGTGGTCTCGCTTATCGTTTTCTTGGTACTGGCAAGCACGGCTTCAGAAAGTGATTTGCAATCGGCTGGCGTGATAGTTGCTTTTCCAAACTCAGTTAATACCTTGCCCATCAATAACTTAATGGAATCGTCTTCGAAAAATGTTCTCATGCAATTACAAAGGTTTTAAATAGGTAAACAACCCAGGGTTTTTATTCACGTAAAAAAAGCAATAAATGAACTAATTGTTTGCTTGTGAACAAAATGAACAAGTCTTGTTTTGCTGGCAATCGTGAATGGGTTTCTCTTTGTGAATATAATGAATGTTTCTAATCTCATCGAGATATTAAATTTGTTACAGATTTGTAAAAGTTTAATTCCTTTAAGCTTTTTTAAAGCAGGTCTTCCGCCTGTTTTTATTATCTTTTTTTTAAAGGAATCCGTTGAAATCCAATACCTTAAAGCTGCTGCGTTCCTTTATTGTTTCTTTCAGGTTTCGCTCAGCTCCTGATGAGCCGCTTTTAAATTATCCACCATTATCCTCGAAATCCGCACCCGGTCCAAGTCTCCTTTTTAAGGCTTTTTTATACGCTTTCCAATATCCCAGTGATGGCCATCCGTGAACGGCTTAAAATTTACGCGCCGTTCAGGATCGTTCAACATCGATTAAATAGCAACTGTATATGATCAACATTTACACTGGGCGATTCAACTTTATGAAAACTGGCTTCCCATTATCATTCATGATAATGCTCTGTTCATTCTTCATGAACAGCGAAGCTTCTGCTCAAAGAACCTACGCCAATACCGTAACCATTGGCAATGCTGCAGCCGACCATGTTACCAACGCCGGTAATGCTACCAACAGCTCAGAAACGAGCTTCGCCACGCTTAACTCCTATGGAGGCCTTTTGCTGGGAGGTGGAGCTTACACAGGACAACTCGAACTAAGATTCCCTAACCCCGTCAGCGCAGGTGTTACCACCTACATCCGCATCAGCTCCGATCAGAATTTGCTGAACTCGCTGCTCGGTGGTAGCCTCGGTAACCTCCTCGGAAATGTAGTGGGTACCCTCGTACTCGGAAACCACTACTTTAACGTTCAGGCCCGTAACGGCGCTACCAACGTCCTGGGCGGCAGTAGCACTACCCCCTTTACAAATAATAACCTTCGCCTTATCCAGGACGCAAACGGGTATTTTTACATCGCAATAACGCCCTCCGCTACTTACGACAGGGTGTTTATCGAAGACGTAACCAATGCAGTCCTGCTGGGCACCAGCAATACTACCAATGTCTACTATGCCTTCTATAATAACTCAACCAGCGCTAACCCCTGCGTTCAGGGCTTTGCTACCTCTTTCGATGGTCAGGGCATTACCCTCGACCTTTTGCGTTTAGGTAACGCAGGTGTTACCAATGCTCAAAATGTGATCGATAACGATACCACTAATTTCTCTCAGCTGGGCCTCGGCGCACTCGCCGTGGCAGGCGCTATCAGCCAGGATATTTATTTCGAAAATCTCTCAAAGGCCGACGATGAGTTTCATATTAAACTCCAGTCTTCACCAGCCTTGCTTAATGTAGGCCTTGCCAATAATATTACTATTACTACCTATAACGGAACCACACAGGTTTCCAGTCAGCCGTTAAATACCCTGCTAAGCCTCGATTTGATCGGCTTGCTCAATAACGGACAGCGTATTACAGCCGTAGTACGCCCGGGGCAGGAAGTGAACCGTGTCAGGGTTACTTTCAACTCTCTTTTAAATGCCAATCTTACCCAGGTCATCCGCCTCTTCGGCGCTTACCGAACCGCAGGACGGCCAACTTTCACAGGTGCCCAGTCTCAGAATTATACCATCTGTACAGGCGGCACTGTTGGCCTGGCGGCTACTACCACCTCCGGAAATGAGATCCGCTGGTATGTCGATTCTACTACTGCAACCCCGCTGGCTACAACTGCTTCAGGCGGCATCTACACAACGCCTGCATTGAACAATACTACCGTTTACTACGTGGCAGCCGCCAAAATCGGCTGTACCTACGAATCCGAAAGGGTTCCTGTAACCGTGACGGTTAGATCCATACCCCAGGCACCGGTTGTGCCACCGGTACAACCTATTTGTACCGGTAAAACAGCCACCTTCGCTGTGAGCAATCCTGAAGCAGGAATTACCTATAACTGGTATGCCGCCGCTACAGGAGGCTCGCCGCTCGGTTCCGGCGTCTCATTTATTACACCGGTTCTTACCGATTCCACTACTTTCTATGTAGAAGCTACCAATGGCACCTGTACCAATACAGCTGGCAGATTAGCCGTATTGGTGCCAGTTGGTCAGCTGCCTGGCGCAGTAGTGCCCAGCCCGCTTACACGTACCATCTGCGCAGGAAGCACAACAACGTTTACCGTGCAAAACCCCGCAACAGGTATTACCTATAATTGGTACGATGCGCCAACGGGTGGTAACCTCATGTTCACAGGCACTACTTTCGTTACGCCGCAACTGGCCGCTAATACTAATTATTATGTAGAAGGACTGAACGCCACCGGCTGTACCAGCGCTTCACGTACGCAGGTAACTGTGATCGTAAATCCTGTTCCTGCCTTACCGGTTCTGGTGAACCCCGTTGCTACTATTAACCCGGGCGGTACCGCTACTTTCACCGTCTCTAATCCGGTCGACTCCTTAACTTATAACTGGTACAATACCGCAACAGGAGGTACGCTGCAAGGTTCAGGAAGAACGTTTACCACTCCGGTGCTCAATAGCTCCGCTAACTACTACGTAGAAGCTGTCACTCCAGGTGGTTGTGCAAGCACTGCCAGGGCGGCTGCTACAGTGAACGTTCAAACGGATGTTGTCTGCGGATATGCTACTGCACAACAAACGCTGCTGAATGGCGCCTGCGTACTGTGTAATGTGGCCGATGCAGGTAACTCCATCGATAACGACTATACCAACTATGCAACTGTAAATACTACCATAGGTGCAGGCGGATTTGGCCAGCTCCTCAGGTTCGGTAATACTTACCTCGCCGGCGATAGCGTAAGCCTGGTGCTCGAAGTGCCCGGCCAGATCCTGGGCGCACAGTTACTCGGAGGTATTTCTCTCGAAACCTATAGCGGTAATAACCCCAACGGCGATCTTACCACCCTTAACGCTCCATTGGTGAATGTTCACCTGCTGGGTTCAGGTAATACTGGTAAGTTCAAAGTAACATTGCCTGTAACTAGATCTTTCGACGGGGTAGGTATAACCATTACAGGTGTATCTGCACTCTCTCAGGTAAGGATCTATACCGCACAGGCATTTACGCCAATGCCTAAACTCGCGCCTTCTTCTGTACTGGTACGCGCCAGCAGCCAGCAAAGCCCTATCCTGAATGGCGTGGCTTGTGTTGCTTGTACTGTACTCAACCCGCAGCGCGCAGTGGATGCCGATACTACTACCTTCAGCACTATCACCGCTACAGTCGGTGTATTGAGCGGTGTTGGTCAGCTGGTTCAGTTCCCTGCCAGCTTTAACGCAGGTGATAGTGTTCAGTTCGACCTCGAAGTGCCCGATCAGGTGCTAGGTGCAAATATCCTGGGAGGCATCCAATTCGAAACTTATACCAACGGCGTAGCCAATGGTAATGCCGTTCAGGCCAGCTCTTCTTTGGTTCAGCTACAACTGCTGGGCTTGGGAGGTAGCAAATTCAGACTGAAATTTGCCGCCAACAATTCTTTCAACGGTGTATTGGTTAGAATAAATGGAACCGTAGCAGCGCTGAATACATTAAATGTATATGATGCAGCCGTATTCGCTTCCAGTCAGAATATCGTAAATATCTGTACCGGATCATCCGCCGTGTTAACAGTGTCTTCACCACTGGGCGGCGATATCCGCTGGTACACGACCGCTTCAGGTGGTACACCTGTATTTACGGGCAGCACCTACACTACTGCTCCTATTACAGCAAATACTACTTATTATGTTGAATCGGGCAGGTTCGGATGTGTGAACCCTAACCGCACAGTGGTGAACGTGGTTCCAAACACTATCCCCGATAACTCTACCCTCAACGTAACCGCAGCCAGCATCTGTCAGGGCGATTCTGCCAAACTTTGGGCTACCGCTCCTGTCGGCCGTATCTTCAGATGGTATACGGTTAGCGCTGGCGGTACACCGGTATATGTAGGCGATACATTGAATACAGGTGCCCTTACTGCTACTACTACTTATTATGTCGAATCTGTGAACAACGGTTGCGCTAGTAACGGACGTACTGCTGTAGTGGTAACCGTTAACAATGCGCCTGCCGGTATCGCGGTGATTCCTCCTTCTGCTACTATCGGTAGCGGACAAACAGCAAGCTTCACTGCAAGCTCAGGCACTGCAAATACTACCTTCAACTGGTATACCCAGCCCACAGGTGGAACTGCTGTCTTCACAGGTCCGGCTTTCGTAACACCTGCTTTAACAGCTTCCACTACTTATTACTTACAAGCTACTAGTGCAGGTAACTGTACGCCTGCCAGCAGAATTGCTGTCCCTGTAAATGTTATCACCGGTTCAGGTGGCCCTGTACCTTGTGACGCCGCTACTTCACAGTCAACTGCTGTAGGTGGAATATGTATTGGTTGCTCTGTCGACTCTGCCGCGCTTGCAGTGGACGGCGATGCTGTTACTGCTTCAAGATTACACGTGATCGCAGGATTGACCAACGCATATGTACAGCAAACGCTGGTGTTCCCATTCACGGGTGATGCCGGTGATACAGTGGCTGTTCACGTTCAGCTGCCGGTAGGCCTGGCCGACGTTGGATTACTTTCTACTGTTCAAATAGCTTCCTATAACGGAACAACTTTCAATAACGATAGAACAGCCGCTACCAGCAACTTGATACAACTGCAGCTACTGAACGGTTCCGAAGCTGTCCTTAAGTTCAAACCAGCCCAGGCCTTCGATAGGGTAGAGGTACGTGTGAACTCAGGATTGGCTACGCTCTTAAGTGAACTGGCTATCCGCTACGCACAGCGTGTGAAAGCATCTCCAACAGTAACAGCTGTAAGTGCTTCCCTCTGCGCAGGATCTCCGGCTACTTTAAATGCAACCGGTAATGCAAATACTACTTTCAGATGGTATAGCACACCAGCGGGCGGTACGGCATTGTTCACAGGTACAACCTATACAACGCCTGTATTAACCGATACTACAGTTTATTATGCCGAAGCGGTAAGCAACACCGGTTGCGCATCCGCATTACGCACACCTTTCACAGTGAACGTGGCAGAAGCGCCTCAGGCTCCTGCTGTAAATAATCCTACTGTTGTCTGTACCGGTAATGCCGCTGCGCTTGCAGTACAGTCCCCTTCAGCCGGTATAACTTATAACTGGTATGCAACCGCAACCGGTGGTACGTTGATCGCTTCCGGAGCTACCTTTACTACCCCGGCCTTAACGCGTGATACGGTATTCTACGTCGAGGCTGCAAGCACCGCCGCAGGATGTGTCAGCAATACCCGCACCGCGGCTAACATTACAGTCAATGCAGCCTTACCGGCGCCGGCAGTTACCAACGGTAACGTAACAACCTGCGCAGGTAGCACAGCTACACTTAGCATCCAAAGCCCGCAGCCTGGTATAACCTATAACTGGTACACCACAGCTACAGGCGGAACAGTAGCAGGTACAGGTAATAGCTTTACCACACCTGCAATAACAGGCACTGCTTCTTTCTATGTAGAAGCTATGGGGGGCAGCGGAAGCTGCGTGAGCCCACGCACCCAGGTAACGGTAACTGCCGCTCAGGCACCAGATGCGCCGGTATTAACAGTACAGGCGCCAGGTGCCGTGATCAGTGCAGGTGAAACTGCTACCATCAACGCTACTTCTACAACGCCTTCGGCTACATTTAGCTGGTATCTCCAGCAAACAGGAGGAGTTGCCATAGCAACAGGCGCAAGCTTTACTACACCACCTTTAACGGTAACAACTACCTATTATGTAGAAGCATCTCTTGCAGGTAGCAACTGTCCAAGCGCAACACGTACAGCCGTAACTATTACAGTACGTCCTAATGTCAATCTCGCTTGCGACGCAGCTACATCACAAACCAATACAACAGGCGGTATCTGCGCACTGTGTAGTGTTACCAACCCTGGCGGATCTGTTGATACCGATACTGCTACAGCTGCCAGCCTGAATATTGCTGTAGGCATCGCTAATGCCTATTCAGAACAGATCCTGCGCTTTGGAAGCAGCACTGCGCCCGGCGATACGGTGATCGTGGCGCTCGAAAGCCCCGACGCGCTCGCAGCAGCAGATATCCTCGGAGCTATCTCTATTGCTTCAATGAACGGAGCTTCGGTAAATAGTGATGAACTGTTACTCAACAACGGACTCATCAAGATCCAGCTGCTCGGCGCAGGTAACTCGGGAAGATTCCTGGCACGCTTTGTACCCCAGGCTAATTTCGATGGGGTGCGTATACGCCTCACCAGTGGCCTTGTAAGTGCACTTAATACAGTGAATATTTACTATGCTACCCGCCAGGTAGCGCCTCCGGTGATCACAACTGCACAGCCGGTAAATATCTGTAGCGGAGCTACAGCCACATTAACCGCAACTGCTTCTCCAAACGCTACCATCCAATGGTTTAATACTGCTGTAGGTGGTACGGCCGCAGGTAACGGTACCAGCTTTACCACGCAGCCGCTCACTAATACAACTACCTACTATGTACAGGCCAAACGTACCTCTACAGACTGTCCTAACTTCAGTCGTACACAGGTAACGGTGATCGTGAATCCGGCTCCGGATGCTCCCGCTGTGGCAAGCGCCAGCGTGGCCGTGTGTACCGGTGCTACAGCTGTCCTCGAAGTGGCCAACCCGCAAACAGGTCTCACCTACAGGTGGTACGATGCTTCAGGTGCAAGCGCAGGAACAGGTGTAAGCATCACTACGCCTGCCATTACAGCAGCTACTACCTACACCGTCGAAGCAGTGAACAGCTCAAACTGTGCAAGTAGCAGCCGTACTACAGTAAATGTTACAGCTAATGCTATACCTGGTAACAGAACCATTGCCAATAACGGCGCTGTCATCTGTTCAGGAAGCACTGTGCTCAATATCGAAAACCCTGAAACAGGCGTTACCTATAACTGGTATAATGCCGCAACAGGCGGAAGTATTATCAATACAGGCGTATCTTATACTACACCGGTATTAACAGGTACTACTGTTTACTACATCGAAGCGATTAGCGCAACAGGATGTAGCAGCGGTACCAGAACAATGGCAACAGTGAACGTAAACCCTGTATTACCGCCGCCAACAGTGGCAAGCGCTAATGTTACGTCTTGTGCAGGAACGCCCGTGACGCTTTCTGTCTCAAATCCGCAAACAGGTATCTCTTATAACTGGTATACAACAGCAACTGGCGGTACACCGGTGTTCTCAGGAGCTGATTATGCTATCGCTTCACCCGCTTCCGCTACTTATTATGTAGAAGCGGCAAGTACCACAGGCTGTCTCAGTGCCAGCCGCACAACTGTAACTGTTACAGTGAACGCACAGCCTGCTGCTCCTGTACTGGCAAGTGCTTCAGTTGCAGTGTGCTCAGGTGCTGCAGCTACGCTCTCAGTTCAGGATCCGCAATCTGGTATCACCTACCGTTGGTACGACGCTGCCACAGCTGGTACATTGCTCTTTACCGGCCCCGGCTTTACTACTCCTGCTTTAACCGCTACTACTACTTACTATGTAGAAGCTACGAGCGGAACAGGTTGTACCGCGGCCGCCAGAACTTCAGGCACTGTAAATGTGAATCCTATTCCTGCTATCCCTGTTATTACAGGCGGCAATACTACTGTTTGCTCAGGCAGCGTAGTAACATTTAACGTGCAGAACCCTCAGTCAGGCATTACTTACCGCTGGTACGATGCGGCTGCAGGTGGCAACCTGGTGTTTACCGGCGCAAGCTTTACTACAACTCCGCTCACTGCCAATACTACTTATTATGTAGAAGCGGCCGGAACTGCAGGATGTGCTGCAAGTGTAAGGGCTGTGGTAACAATAAACGTAACTGCTATACCTTCAGCGCCGGTGATTGCCGGTGCTGGAGCAGTATGTGCTAATACTGCCGTAACGCTCAGCGTCCAGAATCCGCAGGCAGGTGTTATCTATAACTGGTACGACGCTGCTACAGCAGGTAACCTGCTGTTCACAGGTACCAGCATCACTACACCTGCACTCACAGCTAATACCACTTACTATGTACAGGCAGGCAGCGGTACTTGTGCCAGCGCCGGCAGAACGCAGGTAACAGTAACGGTAAATGCCCGTCCCGATAACCCTGTGATCTCTGCAAACGGCACTACCGTATGTATCGGTCAGTCTACTACCTTAACAGTACAAAATGCGCAAACAAACCTGGTATACACCTGGTATAGCGCTGGTAGCGGCGGTACAGCCCTGGCAACAGGTTCCGGCTTTACTACCCCTGCATTAAGCAGCAACGCTTCCTACTATGTAGAAGTAAGCAATGGCACCTGTACAAATACTACCCGTACCCGTGTCGATGTAACAGCAGTTCAGCCGCCTCCGGCTCCGGTAATTGCAGCTGGTGGTACTACCATTTGCGCAGGCAATGCTACCACGCTTACTATACAAAGCCCGCAAACAGGTTATACCTATAACTGGTACGATGCACCTGCCGGCGGTAATCTGTTATTCTCAGGTACTTCATACACTACCAATGTCTTGAATTCAAATACTACTTTCTACGTGGCCACAGCGCTGAATACAGGCTGTAGCAGCAGCTCACGCACCAGCGTAAACGTAACCGTTAATACGGCTCCGGCAGCACCAACAGTTACTGCTGCTAATGTCAGTGTTTGTTCCGGTGGCGCTGCTGCACTGCAGGTAAATAACCCTGTATCAGGAGCTACCTACCAATGGTATACAACGGCATCAGGTGGAACCGCAGTGTTCACAGGACCTAACTATACAATCAATAACGTAACCGCCAATATGGTGTACTATGTTGGAACAACCAGCAACTTAGGCTGCTCCAGCTTAACCAGGGCCTCTGTCAACGTAACCATAACAACAGCGCCGCCTGCACCTTCTATTGCAAATGCAACACCTGATGTATGCGCTGGCAGCGCAGTTACCTTAACCGCTACTTCAACAGTTCCTGGTGCAACTTTCAACTGGTACGCTACAGCAACTGGCACCACGGTCATCGCTACAGGTGCAAGCTTTAGTGCCGGTCCTATCACTTCTGATACCAGCTTCTATGTAGCCGTCACAAACGCAGGCAGCTGCGTAAGTGCCACACGCGCCCAGGCTACCATAGCACTGGTAAGGCCGCTGGCAGCGCCCACTGTCACGGTCGATAACACCACACCACAGTCTGTGACCTTCAGGTGGAATGCCGTAACAGGCGCTACAGGCTACCAGGTAACGCAGGATGGTGGCAACACATTCATCGTTCCAAACGGATCAGGAGGATTATCCCACACCATCAGCGGCTTACAACCTAACCAGTCTGTTGCTATACAGGTGCGCGCTTTGGGTGCATTAAGCTGCCAAACAAGCCCGCTCTCTGCAAGCGTTACTGGTACTGCTACCAACCCGTTGGGTAACAGCATATACGTGCCCAACATATTTACACCGAATAACGATGGCCGCAACGACCTCTTCCAGGTCTTCGGTAACAACATCAGATCGGTTGAAATGTGGATCTTCAGCCAGTGGGGCCACCAGTTGTTCTATACGCAGGATAGAATGGGCTGGAACGGTATGTCCGGTAACAAACTCCAACCGGTAGGTGTGTACATCTATGTTGTAAAGGCCATCCTCAACGACGGTACTGTCGTTGATAAGAAAGGAGCTGTAAACCTGGTTCGTTAATAAAAAAAGCAAAGGAGTCTGCTGTGACAGCCTTAACACCCTGAAAGGCAAGTAAGCTGTCACAGCAGCAACATCCGGCTATCATCACCATAAAAATTAAACGGATGAAAAAGATAACTAAGTTGTTGATACTATGGAGTGCAATAGCGGCCGGTCTGGCTGCAAAAGCACAGGTCGACCCGCATTTCTCTCAATATTATGCATATCCACTCTGGCTTAACCCCGCACTCGCAGGCGCTATCGACGGCGACTACCGTGTTTCTGCCAACTACAGAAGCCAGTGGAACAACATCTCCAACCCATTCAGCACTATTGGAGTTTCTGCCGATTTCGTAACGCCCAAGAACATTAATATAGGCGTTAACGTCTTAAACCAGAAAGCAGGCGATGCCGGCTATAACTATCTCAATGCATACGCCTCCGTAGCCTACACCGGCATCAAGTTCGGCGCACAGGGCTACCAGCGCCTCGTAGTAGGCCTCCAGGGTGGCGTCCTCAGCCGCCGCTTCGATCCCGCTAAATTCCAGTTCGGAGACCAGTGGAACCCTATCACAGGTTATAACCCAAGCAATATGAGCGGCGAAGCATTAAGCCGTAACTCCTCAAACGTATTCGACGCCGGAGCAGGTATCCTCTACTTCGATGGAGACCCGAATAAATCCCTGAACCCCTTTATCGGTGTGTCAGCATTTCACCTTACCCAACCCGATGACCCGTTTGTTTTCGGCAGAAAAGAAAGACTGCCCATCCGTTATGCCGTACATGGCGGATTGCGCTTCATCTTGTCCGAACAAATCACCCTTACTCCCAACGCATTGTTCATGCGCCAGAATAACTCCGATGAAAAAATGGTCGGAGCCTACGCACAAATCAAAGCCAACACCTTTACCGACTTCCTCATCGGTGCCAACTACCGCTTCGATGATGCCGTTACACCATTCCTGGGCTTCCACTACCAGAACATGGTCCTAGGCTTCAGCTACGATGCCAATACATCACGACTCGGTAACCTGGCACGCTCCAGCAATGCATTCGAGATCTCTCTTTCCTTCATAGGAAGAAAGTCAAGGGCATTCCCCGATATGAACTTTATATGCCCACGCTTGTAACAAAAGCCAATTCCATTAACATGAAGAACCCTATAAACTCCTGATCAGATATGAGACACAAAAATAAATTTGTAAAGGTTGGTTGTATTGCTGCATTTGTACTGCTGGCCGGTTCTAATACGCTGAAGTCGCAATATATGTCCGACTTCAAACGTACAGCAGACGCTTTTTTCGAAAAAGGTGACTTCTATTCTGCATCCCAGTATTACGATAGATACCTCAATAGCAAACAAACGAAAATAAACGCGGAGAATTATAAACCTTATATGCTGCAGATCGCATCCAAATCTGCAAAAAAGGAACTGAATACTTATGAAACAGTGGTTTACCGCCTCGCTGAATCATACCGCCGTTACAACGATTTTGCCAATGCCGAACGCTATTACGCCATCGCCACCAGCTTCGATACCGCAGCTTATCCTTTAAGCCGCTACTGGTATGGCGTAACCCTGCGCGCAAATACCAAATATGCCGACGCCGAAAATCAGTTCAACCAGTTCCTCGATAATTACAAGGCTACTGACGAATACGCCGAAAATGCAAGACGCGAATTGGCAAACTGCCGCTTTATCCAGGAACAGCTCGCTTCCCCTCAGAACACCATCGTCGTGCGCAAAATGGGCGGCGAAATTAACCAGGGAGGTGCCACCTATGCGCCCTTATGGCTTGGAAATGATAATTTCATCTATACCTCCTCCAAGGCCGATAGCGTAATGATCGTGAGATCAAAAGGTAAAAACCCTTATTTCAACAACCTCTACCACACCGTACGGAAGGACACCAGCTTCTCACGACCCGAAAAGCTGCCGGTCGAAGTTTCAGGCAACCTGCAACAGGGCGCCGCTACCTTTACCCCTGATGGCAATAAAATGTATTTCACCCGCTGGGAACAGAAAGAAGGTAAGAACTGGGGCGCCATCTATGTAACGGAAAAAAAAGGCGATAAATGGTCCGACCCGGTAAAACTCAACGGTAATATTAATATAGAAGGTTATAGCTCTATTCAGCCCTTTGTTACCTCCGATGGAAAATATCTCCTGTTTTCGTCCGACAGACCCGGCGGATTGGGAAAATACGATCTCTGGTTTGCCACAATGGATGCAGGTTTGATGCCGGGTTCGGCAACAAATATGGGCACCGGCATTAATACCAAAGACGATGAGCAGGCACCTTACTTCCATGCATCCACATCCACCCTGGTATTTGCCAGCAATGGACGCGTAGGCATGGGAGGGTTCGATCTCTATAAAACTAACGGCGACTTCCGCAACTGGTCGGAGATAAAGAACCTCGGGCTGCCCATGAACTCTACCAAAGACGATATCTATTTCTTCAGCAAAGGCAAAAAGTTCATGATGAGCGACGTCTACTTCAGCTCCGACCGCAATTCAGTTTGTTGCCTGGAATTATACGATGCCCGGAAGCTGAACCTGTATATTACCGGTAAAGTGGTCGATTGCGCTACCCAAGAGCCAATGGTAGGAGCGAAGATCAGCGTGGTGGATACTATTCTTAACAAGGTGGTGTACACGCAAACGCTTGATGCCACTGGAAGTTATGGTTTTGAGCTGGAAGAATACCAGCCGCTGAAGCTGGTAGCGGAGAAACAATATTATTATCCCCGTTCTTTCCATTTCTTTAAGCCAGGCGTACCGGATGCCGATACCCTGTTTAATCCTGTTTTGTGCTTACCACATGAAGACACCGCCAAACCTTACCCTGTAGGTAAACCAGTGGTAATGAAGGATATCTATTACGATTTCGACAAAGCTACGTTAAGGCCTGAATCGTATCCTGTACTCGATACGCTGGCTAAAGTGCTGAGAATGTATCCGCAAATGGAAATTGAAATAGGGGCGCATACCGATAGCAAGGGTACAGACGCTTACAACGACAAGCTGTCCGCGGCCCGTGCTAAATCCTGCGTTGAATACCTCATTAAGGTAGGTATAGAGCCTGAGAGGATGCACAGCATCGGATTTGGCGAGCGTATGCCAGTGGCGCCGAATACCCTGCCAAACGGTAAGGATAACCCGGATGGAAGGGCACTGAACCGCAGAACGGAAGTAAAAGTATTACATTATTAATAAGGCAATAACCTGGTAGTGCACATACTGCCCCGGTAATGCCCGCATTTGTCTGGCTAAGCTCCTGACAGCCGGAGAGCGGGAAACCGGCTAAAAATGACAAATAACCGGCCCATGGATGTAATTTGCAAAATTATACCAGGGCCGGTTATCCATTTTGGTGGATAAATAGTTTCTGAAGCACGTAAAATGCAGGGAAATCCACAGTTTTCCGATATTTATTTGGAATTTGTTCGTACTACTGCTACCTTTGCCGTCCCAAAAATTAAATGGTTTAGAATGCCTACAATACAACAATTAGTAAGAAAAGGCCGTGAGATTATCAGGGCAAAGAGCAAATCCCGTGCGTTGGACGCTTGTCCGCAGCGCCGTGGCGTTTGTACAAGGGTGTACACTACTACCCCTAAAAAACCAAACTCAGCTTTGCGCAAAGTAGCGAAAGTGCGTTTGACAAATAAAATTGAAGTTATCGCCTACATTCCTGGTGAAGGCCACAACCTGCAGGAGCACTCTATCGTGCTTATCCGCGGTGGTCGTGTGAAGGACTTACCTGGTGTTCGTTACCACATCGTTCGTGGTAGCCTCGATACCGCCGGTGTTAAAGACCGTAAACAAAGCCGTTCTAAATACGGTACCAAGAAAGAAAAGGCTAAAAAATAGTTCATAATTATTTGTACTGAGTAAAGTTTTAATACTTGAAGAAATTCAGCTACACCAGTCCAATTAAAAATTAAGAATCATGCGTAAAGCACAAGCGAAAAAATTACCCTTAGCACCCGATGGTCGCTTCAACGACAAACTGGTTACACGTTTCGTGAATAACCTGATGTGGGACGGCAAAAAAAGTGCTGCTATCACTATATTTTACGATGCAGTTGACAAAGTAAGCAAAGTAACCGGCGAAGACGGATACGAAGTTTGGAAACGCGCATTGAACAACGTAACTCCTGGTGTCGAAGTACGTAGCCGCCGTATCGGTGGTGCTACCTTCCAGATCCCTACTGAGGTACGTCCCGACCGTAAGATCTCCCTCAGCATCAAGTGGCTTATCCGCTACAGCCGTGAGAGAAATGGTCGTACTATGGCCGACAAGCTGGCGAATGAAATCGTAGCAGCGGCTAAAGGTGAAGGTGCAGCTTTCAAAAAGAAAGAAGATACCCACCGTATGGCAGAAGCAAACAAGGCATTCTCTCACTTCCGTATCTAATCACAGATATTCAGGAAAGAGAAATATTCTTTAATAATTTTGGGAAAAAGGGTGTATCACATGATACACCCTTCTTTTTTGCCACCCTGCTTCCCAAGCTCCATACCCCGGCATCCGCAATTCTCCCCGATTTTATGGCTTACCTCCCGTTGTTTTGCAATTCTGTCGTAGTTTAGGGGATATGAAGGTCCTACTGATTGAAGATGAAGTGAATGTAGCGTCGTTTATCCAGCGTGGTCTTACCGAAGCCGGCTACGAGGTCACAGTAGCCATGGATGGCGTATCAGGACTTTCCATCGCCACCACCCACGAATTCACAGTCATCCTGCTCGATGTAATGCTGCCGGGAATGAACGGACTCGAACTCTGCCGGAAACTCCGGCTAACGAACCGGCAGGTCCCCGTTCTCATGCTTACCGCCCTTGGCTCTACAGAAAACATTGTTGCCGGCCTCGATACCGGCGCCGATGACTACCTCGTAAAACCTTTTAAACTGGCCGAATTGCTGGCACGTATCCGCTCACTAACCCGCCGCCAGCCCCAGCAACTCACCGACTCCACCCTCCTGGTAATAGATGATCTGGTAGTAGATGTTAACGCCAAAATTGTAAAACGCAACTTTAAACCCATAGCCCTTACCGCCACAGAATACCGCCTCCTCGAATTCATGATGCGCAACCAGCGAAAAGTGCTCTCCCGTGTCGAAATCCTGGAACAGGTCTGGGGTATCGACTTCAACATGGGAACCAACGTTGTCGACGTTTACGTTAACTACCTCCGTAAAAAAATTGATAAAGGCTTCGATACCAAACTCATCCATACCGTAATTGGTATGGGCTACATCATGAAAGAAGTCTACGGCAACGAAACAACAGACTGAATAACCCCGGAAGCTTCCGCAAACGCACTAAAAGCGCTCTGTAATTTTGTATCATTGCAAAGGCGAACGGGCAGGCCCCGCTCCGGTGCTTGCCTGGGAAACAGTCCGCCCTTATAAATGAAGATCCAGACGAAAATAACCTGGTTATTTACAGCGGTTACCGCATCTATTATCCTGCTGCTCAGCGGGTTCGTTTACTTTTTTGCCAGCCGTAAATCATTTGAAGATTTTTATAAACGACTCGAAATTAGGGCTATTGTTACGGCTAAGGCAAAACTCGAAGCCAATAGCGACAGCAATTCCGCCTACCATGAGATCCGCCGCGAACACTTGGAAAAACTGCCTTCCGAAAAAGAATACTTCTTTAAAATAAATAAACAAACAGGCCAGGTCGATAGCGCCGCCATCCTGCCCGTTCCCGTCAGCTTTTTCAAACACGTGATCCAGAACGGAGAAGCTGTGTATCGCCGGAAAGATCTGTTTTACCTGGGCTTCCTGTACAAACAACCACAGGGTAGCTCAGTTGTGGTTATTTCAGCGATCAACGACTATTCCCGTGAATATCTCGGTAACCTGAAGAACGTATTGCTGATCACTTTCTTTTTCTCGATGGTAGTGGTCCTTACCGTAGGTATCATGTTCTCCAGGCAGATCCTGAAACCTGTACGCCTCATTACCGAACGGGTAAAAGAGATCAGTAGCACTAACCTCCACCTTCGCCTCTATTCCGGGAAGGGCAAGGATGAAATTGAAGAGCTTTCCCAAACTTTCAACAACATGCTCGACAGGCTGGAAACTTCTTTTGAATCACAGAACAATTTTGTGAGCAATGCTTCCCACGAACTAAGCACACCGCTCACAGCTATAATAGGAGAGGCCGAGCTTACATTGAACCGCCCCCGCACACAGGAACAATATGTCAGATCCACCCAGATCATCCTTAATGAGGCAGAAAGGCTGCGCAACATTACAACAACCCTCCTGAACCTCGCCCAAACCGGCTTCAATGGCAAAAAACAGGATTGGGAACCGCTCCGGGCCGATGAATTGGTATGGTCGGTAAAAAAATCGGTAGACAATATCAACCCGCAGAACCAGGTTTTCTTCGATACCAGCCACTTGCCCGAAGAAGTGAAAAAGCTCAGTATGCTCGGTAATATGCAGCTGCTGATCCTCGCTTTAAGCAACATTGTGCTCAATGCCTGTAAATATTCTAATAACCAAACCGTTACAATAGGGGTAGCAGCCACCGACGAACGTATTCTTATCGTGATCAGGGATAAAGGTATCGGGATCCCTGAGCCCGAAATCCCTTACGTGTTCGATCCGTTCTTCCGCGCTTCCAATGTGCAGCATCTGAAAGGCTATGGTATAGGCCTTCCTTTGTCCCGCAATATTATTCGTATGCACGGCGGCGACATCGTTGTCAACTCCCGTGAAGGAGAAGGCACCATCATCCATATCTCTCTGCCAATAAAGGACTAAAACTTTCACCCCAAAAGCTCCCTTTCTGTTAGCTGCCTGCCATCCGTTACCCCTTCCATATCTCTAATTCCATTCTAATAGCTCTCTTATATCCTCTTAATGCATCTGTTTTAAAATTGTAAGATGGAACACAATGCTCACTAATTAAACCGGGAAATATGCGAAATGTATTGATTCCAACAGATTTTACAGTGCATTCACTGGATCTTGTGGTAGCAGTGGTTGAGAAATACAAAGACGAAGCGCTGAATATTACATTGTTGCATGCGCTTGCCATGCCGGATTCAATTATGGATCTTATCCTGTTATCCCGTAATAACGATCGCTACAACCTTATTAGCAAGGAATTCAGAAATGCCTGCACCATTCTAAAGAACAGGTATGCCTCTTCTATTAAGGATATTAACGTACGCTTTATGCATGGCGGCACAAGAGGTGTCTTCCGCAATTTCGTGGAGGCTACCAAAGCCGATGTATTTGTGTATCCTACTGATTATACGTTTAAAAAAGCAGGCAGCAATAGCATAGAAATCAGTAAGTTGTATAAATACGCCGATTGTACGCAGCTGCCTGTGGCAGTAAGTAAAATGCATACCGATGTGCGCCGGCTGAATATGGCGGATCTTTTACTCGCCGTAAGCTAAAGCGTTGCAATGTCCGGAACAGTAAAATGCCACACATACCTTGGCCTCTCACGATTGCCCCCGCCGCTTCCGGTTGCTTGCCATTCTCCCGGAAACATTGAAAATCAGTAGAAATATTCTCCCCGTGCAATCTATTATCCGCTATCTGCCATCTCTTTACTACAATTTAATGCGTAGGAATTCCTGCGAATCATTTTAATCACTACTTTTGCGCCTCGAAAACCAGGTGGGATTCTTGTGCCCGGTTTTCTTCAAATACTTAAACTATTAATTTTTTTATGGCGGACTTGAGATTTCAACGCAACTTTGGTATTGCCGCTCACATTGATGCCGGTAAAACTACCACTACCGAGCGTATTCTGCGCTATACCGGTATGATTCACAAAATTGGCGAGGTGCATGATGGTGCAGCTACTACTGACTGGATGGAGCAGGAGAAAGAGCGCGGTATTACCATCACTTCAGCTGCGGTAAGCTGCCAGTGGAACTTCCCTACCGTAAAAGGTAAGGCTGACGCCAATACTAAAAAATATTCTTTTAACATCATCGATACTCCCGGTCACGTGGACTTTACTGTAGAAGTAGAACGTTCTATGCGTGTTCTGGATGGTCTGATTGCCCTGTTCTCTGCCGTTGACGGTGTGGAACCTCAGTCCGAAACTGTATGGCGCCAGGCTAACCGCTACCGCGTACCACGTATCGGTTTCGTTAATAAAATGGACCGCTCCGGTGCAGACTTCCTCATGGTGGTTAACCAGGTGAAAGAAATGCTCGGCGCTAAAGCAGTTCCTTTACAGTTACCTATCGGCGCTGAAGATAACTTCACAGGCGTGGTGGATCTTATCAAAATGAAAGGTATCATCTGGCACATGGAAACAGAAGGTATGACTTTCGATGAGATCGACGTTCCTGCCGATATGGTCGAAGAAGCCAACGAATGGAGGGCTAGCCTCGTTGAAGCGGTTGCTGAATACGACGATACCCTGATGGAGAAATTCTTCGAAGACCCTAATAGCATCACCGAAGCTGAAATGCACGAAGCTATCCGTAAGGCTACCATCGACCTCAGCATCGTTCCTATGATGTGTGGTTCTTCTTTCAAAAACAAAGGTGTGCAAACTGCGCTTGACGCCGTTTGTCGTTACCTGCCTTCTCCTGTAGATATCGAAGATACTACTGGTACCGATCCCGATACCGGTGAAACCATCACCCGTAAAGCTGATGCCAAAGAACCTTTCTCTGCACTGGCTTTCAAAATCATGACCGATCCTTTCGTAGGTCGTCTCGCATTCTTCAGGTGTTATAGCGGTCACCTCGACGCTGGTTCTTATGTCCTGAACGTAAGAAGCGGTAAAAAAGAGCGTATCAGCCGTATCATGAAGATGTTTGCCAACAAACAAAACCCGATCGACTTCATCGAAGCTGGTGATATCGGAGCGGCAGTTGGTTTTAAAGAAATCAAAACCGGTGATACGCTTTGTGATGAAGATCATCCAATCACACTTGAAAACATGTTCATCCCTGAGCCGGTGATCGCTATCGCGGTAGAACCTAAAACGCAGGCCGACGTTGACAAGATGGGTATGGCTATCGCTAAACTGGTAGAAGAAGATCCTACCTTACGCGTTAACACCGATGAAGATACCGGTCAAACCATCCTCCGTGGTATGGGTGAATTGCACCTCGAGATCATCATCGACCGTATGCGTCGTGAATTTAAAGTAGAAGTGAACCAGGGCGCTCCCCAGGTGGCTTATAAAGAGTCTTTCGGAACTACTATCGAACACCGCGAAGTGCTGAAAAAGCAATCTGGTGGTCGTGGTAAGTTCGCCGACATCCAGTTCTCTATCGGCCCTGCTGATGAAGAATGGCTGAAAGCGAACGACGGCAAAAGCTTCCAGTTCGTTAACGATATCTTCGGTGGTTCTATCCCTAAAGAATTCGTTCCTGCTATCCAGAAAGGTTTCGAAACCGCTATGGCTACAGGTGTTCTGGCAGGTTTCCCTGTTAACAACATGAAAATCAGGGTATTTGATGGTAGCTACCATGATGTCGATTCCGACTCTATGAGCTTCGAATTGTGTGCTAAATCCGGTTTCCGCGAAGCTGGCCGCAAAGCGAAACCTACCTTGCTGGAACCTATCATGAAAGTGGAAGTATTGACTCCCGACCAGTACATGGGTGACGTAACAGGTGACCTGAACCGTCGTCGTGGTATGCTGGAAGGTATGGACAGCCGTGCTAACCTGCAGGTTATCAAAGCTAAAGTTCCATTGAGCGAGATGTTCGGTTACGTAACGCAGTTACGTTCTCTGTCTTCTGGCCGTGCAACTTCTACCATGGAGTTCTCTCACTACAACCCTGCTCCTAACAACGTAGCGGAAGAAGTGATCGCGAAGTCTAAAGGCAAAGTGAAAATTGAAGAATAACCCTCCGGTTATCCTTTAGGAATACTGAAAAGGCGTCTCATCCGTGAGGCGCCTTTTATTTTACCTTATATAAGTCATTTTAACCTGCAGTCCCGCCTTCTGCCGCCAAATCTGTAGATAAGCCCGTCAGGATAGATTACATTTATATTAAAAGTAAGTAAAATGGCAGGCAGGGATAAAGAACTGGTGACGTTGGTAGCCGAACAAAAAATACTGAACCGTATCTATGTAGTACGAAGCCAAAAAGTAATGCTGGACGAAGATCTGGCAGTCATGTATGGTGTGGAAACAAAGCGCCTGAATGAACAGGTAAAACGCAATCTGAAAAGGTTTCCTAAAGATTTCATGTTCACACTGACCGCCAAAGAACTGGCCGGGTTGATATCGCAGAACGAAGCCTCAAATTGGGGGGGCAGAAGAACGCCGCCAAATGCCTTTACAGAGCAGGGAATAGCCATGTTATCCAGCATTTTAAATAGTGACACAGCTATAGAGGTGAATATCCGGATTATCCGCGTATTCACTAGATTAAGAGAATATGCTCTTACGCACAACGAGATCCTGGTGCAGCTGGCCAGGCTCGAAAAGGAGGCAAAAAGCAATAGCAGAGACATCGAAAACATCTTTTCTGTCCTCAAAGAATTAATAGAAAAAGAGCGCAAACCCTTGCCCAGAAAGAGGATCGGCTTTAAACCCGACAATGGTTAGCGCCACTTGAAGTCGCAATTTGCGACCTCAAGATGCATATTCAAATGGTTATCAGCAACTTACCACGCCTCCGTTTCTTCCTTTTCTAAGTAGCTTGTTCATCTGGATGCAGCACTAATCTTCCCACTTGAAGTCGCATTTTGCGACCTCAAGTTGCATATCTCAATGGTTTTCTGTCACTTGCTTTATCATCTCTCCTCAAAATTTCCATCGCGGATCAATAAAAAAACGCCGGGCTTATGCCCACTTGAAGTCGCATTTTGCGACCTCAAGTGGTTCGCCATCTGTCTAAGTGTTCCCGGAAAAATGCCATGCCAAAGCTTTTTAACATGATTTTTTACCCAAAAACGGTGGATAAAGCCGATTTTAAGGAAAAATAATTCACACAATACTTGCAGTTGTTGAATCTTACGCTTACCTTTGCGCTCCCAATTAGAAATTTTGGGTTAAGGTTATGTCGCAAAGAATCAGAATTAAATTACAGTCATACGATCACAGCCTGGTTGATAAATCAGCTGAGAAAATCGTGAAAACAGTTCGTAGTACAGGTGCAGTAGTAACAGGTCCTATTCCTTTACCTACTCATAAAAAAATATTCACTGTTCTGCGTTCACCCCACGTGAATAAAAAGAGCCGTGAGCAGTTCCAACTGTGTACACACAAGCGTTTACTCGACATTTACACTTCTTCTTCCAGAACTGTAGATGCACTGAGCAAACTCGATCTGCCTTCTGGTGTAGAAGTAGAGATCAAAGCGTGATAGATTGATTTCGAGCGATATTTGGTTCTTTTAGTAAAAATAAAAACCCCATCTCCCAACCTGTCAAAAGAGAAAGGAGCTCTGGTTAAGATAGTTTAAATATAAACAAGCCCTTCGAGGTTTGTTTACCTCCGGTACTTCTACCAGCCGCCAAAGCTAAAGCAAAGGCGGTCATCTAAAAAAGATGGCGGATACCACAGCAGCCAAAAGGGCTCCTCGATGGTCTCCGTTGAACAACAGAAAAGGTCGGTGGCGAACAAAGGATTGAACCCTTTTCGAATCTGCTCAGGGTTAAGAGAGCAGCAAACAAAAGGGATGTCCTTCCAACCTTGCGGGGCATAAACCGCAACAAATGAAAGGAATTATTGGAAAAAAAATCGGGATGACCAGCATCTTCAGCCCCGATGGCAAGCAAACTGCTTGTACTATCATCGAAGCTGGTCCCTGCGTAGTAACCCAGGTTAAATCTCAGGACACTGATGGTTACACTGCATTACAGTTAGCTTTTGGCGACAAAAAAGAAAAACACGCTACCAAGGGCGATATCAATCACTTCTCTAAAGCCCAAACTGCACCCAAGCAGTTCGTTAAAGAATTCCGCGATTATTCTCTGGATAAAAATTTAGGCGAAACTATCACTGTCGACATCTTCGCAGAAGGCGAAACCGTTGATGTAGTTGGTACATCAAAAGGTAAAGGCTTCCAGGGCGTTGTTAAACGTCACGGATTCTCTGGTGTTGGCGAACAATCTCACGGCCAGCACGACCGTCAGCGCGCTCCAGGTTCTATCGGTGGTTCATCTTATCCTTCCCGCGTTTTCAAAGGAATGAGGATGGCTGGCCGTATGGGTGGCGACAGGGTGAAAGTTAAAGGCCTCAAAGTGGTTAAAATCTTCGCCGACAAAAACTACATCCTGGTAACTGGTTCTGTTCCCGGACATAACGGTTCCATCGTTTTAATCCAGAAATAAATTTAACTGAAGTACGATGCAAGTAGAAGTATTAAATACAAAAGGACAAAAAACCGGTAGGTCTGTTGAGTTACCGGACGATATATTCGGTGCAGAACCTAATGACCACGTTCTTTACCTCGCAGTTAAGCAATACCTGGCAGCTCAGCGTCAGGGTACTCATAAAGTAAAAACCCGTGCCGAAGTACATGGCGCAAGCCGTAAACTTCACCGTCAAAAAGGTACCGGTGGATCCCGTAAAGGTAATATCCGTAACCCTTTATATAAGGGCGGTGGTACCATCTTCGGACCTAAACCACACGGTTATGGCTTTAAACTGAACAAGAAAGTGAAAGACCTCGCTAAGATCTCTGCTCTTTCTTACAAAGCGAAAGACAACGCTATCGTGGTTGTTGAAGAAATGAACTTCGACGCCCCAAAAACAAAACAATTCGCTGAAACCCTGAAGAGCCTCAACGTGGCTGGTAAGAAAACCTTACTGGTACTGGCTGAGTACAACGACAACCTGTACCTGAGCCTCCGCAACATCTCTTCAGTGGGTAGCACCTTACTTACCGACATCAACACTTACGATATCGTAAATGCAGACGTACTGGTATTGACTGAGAATGCTGCTAAAGTGTTCACCGAGACAGAAACAGGTGTTGAAGCCTAGTAATTTTCAAATTCTCAAATTGAGATAAAATGAAACTGACAGAAGTTTTAGTAAAACCAATTTTAACAGAAAAAGCAAACGCTCAGCAGGAAAAACTTCGCAGGTATGCTTTCAAAGTAAACCGCAAAGCCAATAAGCTGGAAATCAAATCCGCTATAGAAGAATTCTACGGCGTTTCTGTAACTGAGGTTAACACGGTAGTAGTACCTGGTAAAAATAAAACCCGCTATACAAAAGCTGGCTTTATCAAAGGTGTGAAACCTGCCTATAAAAAGGCTTATGTAACTGTAGCGGAAGGCGAAACGATCGACCTGTACGCTAACATTTAAGAAGTAGTATGGCTGTCAAACGCCGCTAAGTATTGACTTTAAAAGAACTCAAAGAAAATGGCACTTAAGAAGTACAAACCAATGACCGCAGGCACCCGCTGGAGAATCGGCAATGCCTACGCTGAAATCACTACCAACGAGCCTGAAAAAAGCCTCCTGGAGCCTATCAGCAAAACCGGCGGTCGTAACGCGCAAGGTCGTCGTGCTATGCGCTACATCGGTGGTGGTAACAAAAAACACTACCGTATCATCGACTTCAAGCGTAACAAACGCGATATCGATGCAAAAGTTGTTTCTATCGAATACGATCCAAACCGTACAGCTTTTATTGCTTTGCTGCAATACGCTGATGGCGAAAAAAGATATATCCTGGCTCCCCAGGGCTTACAGGTTGGCGCTACCGTAGTAGCAGGCGACGCTGTTGCTCCGGAGATCGGTAACGCACTCATGATGAAGAATATGCCCCTCGGTACTATGATTCATAACATCGAACTGCAGCCTGGCCAGGGTGGTAAAATGGCTAGAAGCGCTGGCGCTTCTGCCCAGCTGGCGAACAAAGAAGAAAAATATGCAGTATTGAAAATGCCTTCCGGCGAACTGCGTAAAGTGCTCATCAACTGCTACGCTACTGTAGGTGTTACCTCTAACGGCGACCATAACCTCGAACGCGCTGGTAAAGCCGGTGTAAACCGTTGGAAAGGTATCCGCCCCCGTAACCGTGGTGTTGCAATGAACCCTGTCGATCACCCAATGGGTGGTGGTGAAGGTAAATCTTCAGGTGGTCACCCACGTAGCCGTACAGGTAAGTACGCTAAAGGTGAAGTTACCCGCAGCCGCACCAAGAGCTCTAATAAGATGATTATTCAGAGAAGGAACGGAAAGAAATTAGCTAAATAATATCATTGTTAAAATGGCCCCGGCCTGATAACCGGGGCAAATAAACAGACAAAAAACAACTATGGCTCGTTCAATTAAAAAAGGCCCTTACGTAGATAGCAAACTGGAAACAAAAGTTCTGGCTATCAACGAAGGAAAAGCGAAGAAAGGCGTTGTAAAAACCTGGAGTCGTCGCTCTACAATCACTCCTGATTTCGTAGGACACACTTTCGCGGTTCACAATGGCAACAAATTCATCCCTGTTTACGTAACAGAATTCATGGTAGGCCACAAATTAGGCGAATTCGCTCCTACCAGGAACTTTAGAGGTCACGCAGGAAGTAAAAAATAGTTGGTAAACGTATAATAAATAAAAATGGAAGCAGTAGCTAAATTAAATAATTACCCTACCGGACCACGTAAAATGCGTTTACTCGCTGATGTGATCCGTGGCATGCAAGTGGAAAAAGCACTTGCCACCCTGGAACACCACCCACAGCATAATGCCGTTCCTTTGGCAAAACTGCTGAAGAGTGCTATCAGCAACTGGGAACAAAAAAACAATGGTCAGAGTGCAGCCGACGCAGGCCTGATAGTGAAAACCGTATTTGTGGATGGTGGCCGTATCTTAAAACGTATGCGCCCAGCCCCTCAGGGCCGTGGCTACCGCGTACGTAAGCGTAGCAACCACGTAACTATCATTGTTGATTCAAATAATTAATAAAACCTATTAAACCATTATATGGGTCAGAAAGCAAATCCTATTGGTAACAGGTTAGGCATCATCCGCGGATGGGAGAGTAACTGGTATGGCAGCAAGAAAGACTATGCTACCAAGTTGATTGAAGATAACAAGATCAGGACTTACCTGAATGCGCGTATCAGCAAAGGCGGTATCGCTAAAATCGTTATCGAGCGTACATTGGGTAAACTGATTGTTACTATCCACACTTCTAAGCCTGGTATCATCATCGGTAAAGGCGGTAACGAAGTAGATCGTATCAAAGAAGAACTGAAAAAATTAACCGGTAAAGACGACGTTCAGATCAACATCCTGGAGATCCGTCGCCCTGAGCTGGACGCAACTATAGTTGGCGATACTATTGCCCGTCAGTTAGAAAACCGTATCAACTTCAAGCGTGCTATCAAAATGGCGATCGCTTCTACACTCCGTATGGGTGCTGAAGGTATCAAAGTGAAAGTTAGCGGCCGTTTAGGCGGTGCTGAGATTGCACGTTCTGAAGAATTCAAACAAGGTCGTACTCCGCTCCATACCTTCCGTATGGATATCGACTACGCTAACGTCTTCGCTCAAACAGTTTACGGAAAGATCGGTATTAAAGTATGGATCTGTAAAGGTGAAGTGTTAGGCAAACGCGAGCTCAACCCCAACTTCGTAGGTGGCAAAAATGACATGAACGACAGAAGGGAACATCGTGGTGATGACCGCAGAGACCATCGCGGTGACCGCAGAGATGATCGCAGAGGCGGTGGTGACCGTCGCGGCGGCGAAAGAAGAGGCGGCGGAGATAGGAGGAACTAGAATTTAAATTTTCTAATTGTCAAACGGTAGTTCCTCTTGACCATAAGAAACATTATTCACAAGAGAAATTAAGGCAAAATGTTACAGCCAAAAAGAACGAAACATAGGAAAATGCAGAAAGGACGCATTCGTGAAGTTGCCAAAAGAGGTAACTACATCGCGTTCGGTTCTTTCGCTTTAAAGGCGCTTGAGCCTATATGGTTAACTAACCGTCAGATCGAAGCCGCTCGTCAGTCAATGACGCGTGCTATGAAACGGGAAGGTAATGTGTGGATCCGCGTATTCCCCGACAAATCCGTTACCCGCAAACCACTTGAAGTGAGGATGGGTAAAGGTAAAGGTAACCCCGAATTCTGGGCTGCCGTAGTGGAACCAGGACGTATCCTGTTTGAGGTGGACGGTGTAAGCCAGGAAGTAGCTCAGGAAGCTATGTTATTAGCCTCTCAGAAGCTTCCCATTAAAACAAAATTTGTTGTAAGGCGCGACCTGCAAGCTTAATATCAAAAAGATACAGCAATGTCAAAAAGTATTGAATTCAATAAGAGCATTAAAGACCTGAGCGAATCAGATCTGAAAGCTCGTATCCAGGAAGATGAACTGCGCTTGAAGAAGCTCGAGTTTGCTCACGCGATCTCTCCGCTCGAGAATCCAATGAGTATCCGTAACCTCAGAAGGGATATTGCCCGTCTGAAAACTCAACTGGCGCAAAAAGCTGCAAAAGCTTAATAGCAAATCAATAACAACAAGCTCGAAGCTACATCCTGCCCTCCGGCAGCGGGGGCGGAGACAGAAAGCTAAAAAGAATAACAATGTCTGAAAGAAATTTGCGTAAAACAAGGACAGGGGTGGTTAGCAGTAACAAAATGACTAAAACCATTACTGTTGCTGTTGAAAGAAAAGTAAAACACCCTATCTACGGTAAGTTCGTAAAAAAAACTACCAAGTTTCATGCTCACGATGAAAAAAACGAAGCCACTATCGGCGATATCGTGAAAATCATGGAAACCCGTCCCCTCAGCAAAACTAAACGCTGGAGACTGGTAGAAATCGTAGAAAAAGCGAAATAAGGCACAACGCCTTCATGCTATGCAGTGCGCCTGCGGGGCATAGCCTCTGAACTAAACAATAATTTACCGGGAAACGGCCTGCCGCTACCGGAACAAACAGCTTAAAGCTAAATAAAATGATTCAGCAAGAAAGCAGACTCAATGTAGCTGATAATAGTGGAGCAAAAGAAGTACTCTGTATCAGGGTATTAGGCAACTCCGGCCAGGATTACGCCAAAATCGGAGACAAAATCGTTGTCACTGTAAAGGATGCGATCCCTGCAGGTGGTATTAAAAAAGGTACCGTTTCTAAAGCGGTTATCGTACGTACAACCAACAAATTACGCCGTAAAGACGGGTCTTATATCCGTTTCGACGACAACGCGGTGGTTTTATTGAACAACTCCGACGAACCTAGGGGTACCCGTATCTTCGGACCTGTGGCTAGAGAATTACGTGATAAGGGATATATGAAGATCATTTCCCTCGCACCCGAAGTATTATAGTAAGCGGGAAAAATTAGTTACCTTTGCGCCCCTTTCGATTCCCAAAGTTTCGGAACCCGGGCTAAACATAAAGAAGCAATCATAAAAGTTGACTTCATAAACATAAAAAAATGAGCAACAGATTTAAACCTAAATACAATATCAGAAAAGGCGACTCGGTTGTTGTGATCGCCGGTGATGATAAGGATTTAAAAAAGCCCCGTACGGTTCTGGAGGTTATCATCGATAAGGGCCGTGTAGTAGTAGAAGGGGTTAACATCATTACCAAACACACCAAACCTTCCGCACAAAACACGAAAGGTGGTATTGTAAAGAAGGAAGCGCCTATCAGCATCTCCAACGTGATGCTTTGGGACGCTAAAGCAGGTGCACCTTCTAAAGTGACCCGCAGCCGCGAAAATGGTAAATTAGTTCGAATCTTTAAAAAGTCCGGGGAGGCAGTTAAGTAATGAGTACTACAAAATACACTCCGAGATTGGCAGATAAGTACAAAAACGAAGTACTTCCTGCTTTAATGAAAAAATTTGCTTACAAAACTGTAATGCAAGCTCCTAAACTGGAGAAGATCTGTATTAACCGCGGCGTTAACGGCGCCGTTGCCGATAAGAAAATGGTGGATATCGCCATCGAAGAGTTAACAATGATCACAGGCCAGAAAGCAGTGGCTACTACCAGTAAAAAAGACATCTCTAACTTCAAACTGCGTAAAGGCATGCCTATCGGCGCCCGCGTTACGCTTCGTGGAGAAAAAATGTTTGAATTCCTGGATCGTTTGATCGCGGTTTCATTACCTCGTGTACGTGACTTCAAAGGTATCAGTGACAAGGCTTTCGACGGCCGTGGTAACTATACCTTGGGTGTTACCGAGCAAATCATTTTCCCTGAGATCGATATCGATAAAGTGAGCAAGATCACTGGTATGGATATCACTTTCGTAACTACTGCCGGTACCAACGAAGAAGCTTACGAATTACTCAAAGAAATGGGTATGCCGTTTAAAAACATTAAAAAGGATAACAACTAACATAATATGGCAAAAGAATCAGTAAAAGCCAGACAAAGGAAACGCGAAGCAATGGTAGCCAGGTATGCTGAAAAGCGTGCTGCCTTAAAAGCTGCCGGTGATTACGCTGCGCTGGATCAATTACCACGTAACGCTTCTCCAGTTCGTCTGAAGAACCGTTGCCAGTTAACAGGTCGTCCTAAAGGATATATCCGTTACTTCGGATTGTCCAGGGTTATATTCCGCGATATGGCCCTGAATGGTAAAATCCCAGGTGTTAAAAAAGCAAGCTGGTAATCCCATTCTGCATAATAATATTTTTAAAAGAAGCAACTCAACATAATTATGGTAACTGATCCTATAGCAGACTTCCTGACCAGGATTCGTAATGCGCAATTGGCGGGACACAGACTAGTAGAGATTCCTGCATCTAATCTCAAAAAACGTATGACTGAAATCCTCTACGATCAGGGTTATATCCTGAAGTACAAATTCGAGGACGACAGCAAGCAGGGTATTATCAAAATCGCTTTGAAATACGATCCTACCAGCAAACAACCTGCTATCCGTTCCCTCGAACGCGTAAGCCGTCCAGGTCTGCGTCAGTACGCTAAACCAGCTGAGTTTAAGCGCGTGATCAATGGTCTCGGTATCGCTATCGTCTCTACCTCTAAAGGGGTTATGACCGATAAACAAGCGAAAAACGAGAATGTAGGTGGTGAAGTCCTTTGCTATATCTACTAAAATACCCCAGGAGTACCCCTCCTGCAACACAAACGGTTTTAAACAGTCCCCGATACATTAAGCTGCACATACACGGCTGACCGGTTGGGGATAATATATCATAAATAAAATACTATTGTATGTCTCGCGTAGGTAAAAAACCAATTGCTGTTCCTGCCGGTGTTACGATCACCGTTGGTAAAGACAATGTGGTAGCTGTTAAAGGTCCCAAAGGCGAATTGAAACAAGCCGTTGACAGGGATATCCTGATCGAAGTAAAAGATGGCATCTTAACAATTGGCCGTCCTACTGACCAAATCCGTCACAAAGCACTCCACGGCTTATACCGTGCACTGCTCGCAAACCTCGTAAAAGGTGTGACCGAAGGCTACAAAAAAGACCTCGAACTGGTGGGTGTGGGTTATAAAGCAGCAAACCAGGGCAATACCCTCGACCTGTCTTTAGGTTACTCTCACAATATCATCTTCGAAATCCCTTCAGAATTAAAGGTGACTACCTTAACCGAAAAAGGTCAGAACCCTAAGATCTTCCTGGAAGGCATCGACAAACAATTACTCGGCGCTGTAGCTGCTAAAATCCGCAGCCTGCGTAAACCAGAACCGTACAAAGGTAAAGGTGTTAAATACAGTGGTGAATTCATCCGTCGTAAGGCTGGTAAAGCTGCTGGTAAATAATATATCTGATTATGTAAGGTTTGGCATTCTTATGCTAAACCTTACATTTCATCTAAATGTTAAACGTTGCTTTCCGGCAGTATCGGAAAGTGCTAAATAAAGAACAATGAGCAACGCTAAAGTTGTAAGAAGACAAAAGATCCGTTACAGAATTCGTAAGAAAGTAGCGGGTACTCCTACCAAGCCAAGGCTGTCAGTGTTTCGCAGCAACAGCGATACTTACCTGCAATTGATCGATGATGAAAACGGTAAAACACTGGTTTCTGCATCTACAAAAGACAAAGATATCGCCGCGCAAAAAGTAACTAAATCTGAAAAATCTAAACTCGCTGGTGCAGCCGTTGGCCGCAAAGCAATCGAATTAGGTCTTCAGACTGTTATCTTCGACCGTAATGGTTACCTGTATCATGGCCGCGTAAAAGCTGCTGCTGAAGGTGCCCGCGAAGCTGGTCTTCAATTTTAATCAAACTAGTACATCGTATAAATCGATATAAATGTCTAAAGTAAACGTAAATAAGGTTAAAGCTGCCGGTGACGTTGAATTAAAGGAGAAAGTGGTTGCTATTAACCGTGTGGTAAAAACAACCAAAGGTGGCCGTACTTTCAGCTTTTCAGCGTTAGTTGTGGTAGGTAACGAAAACGGTATCGTGGGTCAGGGCCTCGGTAAAGCAAAAGAAGTTCAGGAAGCTATTACCAAAGGCATTGAAGATGCTAAAAAGAACCTGGTGAAAGTTCCTATCATGCACGGTACTATTCCTCACGACCAGTTAGGTAAAGAAGGCGCCGCTAAAGTGCTTATCAAACCTGCTGCACATGGTACTGGTGTAATCGCCGGTGGTAGCATGCGTTCCGTTCTAGAAAGCGCTGGTGTTACCGACGTATTGGCTAAAAGCCTTGGTTCCGCTAACCCACACAACGTGGTGAAAGCTACTATCAAAGCCCTGACATTATTACGTGAGCCTGTAGCGGTTGCTAAAAACCGTACCTTACAATTAAAGAAAGTTTTTAACGGATAGTCCATGAAGAAGATCAAAATAACACTGGTTAAAAGTGCCATCGACAGACCTCAGCGCCAGAAGTTGACTTTGCAGGCTTTAGGCTTGAATAAGCTGAACTCCTTCAAAGAAGTAGAAGCTACGCCTCAGATCCTGGGCATGGTTACTAAAGTGAATCACCTGGTAAAGGTTGAAGAAATCTAATTTAATTAAGCGAGGGGAGATTCCCCGTAAGTAAAAATCAACAGTAAGATGAAACTGCACAATTTAAAACCAGCAGAAGGTGCTACGCACAAAGAAAAACGTTTAGGCCGCGGTGAAGCTTCCGGTAAAGGTGGTACTTCTACCAAAGGTAACAAAGGTAGCCAGAGCCGTGCCGGTTATCAACGCAAAAACGCACACGAAGGCGGTCAGATGCCTATCCAGCGTCGCGTTCCAAAACGTGGTTTTAAAAATAACAACCGCATCGAGTATAAAGTATTTAACCTGGGCCAGATCGACCAGCTGGTTGAAAAATACGGTATCACTGAATTCAGCATGGAGAACCTGTACATGAATGGACTGGTTAACCGTACCGACAATGTTAAAGTATTGGGCCACGGTGAGTTAAAATCCAAACTGACCTTCAAAGTAAGCGCTATCAGCGAAAAAGCAAAAGCAGCAATTGAAGCGGCAGGTGGATCAGTTGAAGTTTTGAACTAAATTTTAACGATATTTGTCAGACGCATCTACGGGTGCGTCTTTTTTGGTTTTGATGCTATCATTTATTTAACTGTAGTTCAGTGAAAAAATTCGTTCAGTCTTTAAAGAACATCTGGAGCATTGATGAGTTACGTAGTAAAATACTGGTAACCTTAGGGCTCATTCTGGTTTACAGGATCGGAACCCAGATAGTGTTACCTGGTATTAATCCTCACTTGCTGGAGGCTGCCAAAGCAAACGCCGGTAAAAACGGTTTACTTGGCTTGTTCGACATGTTCGCAGGTGGTGCATTTTCTCAGGCCTCTATCCTTGCCTTAGGTATCATGCCTTACATCTCTGCCTCTATCTTCATGCAGCTGATGACCATCCTCGTTCCCCAATTACAAAAAGTTCAGAAGGAAGGAGAAAGCGGTCGCAAGAAAATCAACCAGTGGACACGTTACCTTACTGTTATCGTTACTGTTTTCCAGGCAGGTGCTTACGTAGCCTACCTGAAAAGCCCCGGTTATAAAGAGGCTATCATCCCTGCTTACCAAAGTTTCTTCTTTATCAGTACGTTGATCGTATTGACTTCAGGTACTTTGTTTGTGATGTGGCTGGGCGAAAAAATTCAGGATAAAGGTCTTGGTAACGGTACCTCTATCATCATCATGGTAGGTATCCTCGCCCGCTTCCCGCAGGCGATCATCCAGGAATTCGGCGCCAAACAGGCAAAAGGCGGCGGCGGATTGTTGATCTTCCTCGTTGAAACCGCTATCCTCATCGCTATTATCATGGGCCTCATCATCCTTATACAGGGTGTTCGTAAAGTCCCTGTTAACTACGCCAAACAGATCATCGGTAACAGGCAGTTCGGCGGAGCACGCCAGTTCCTGCCACTGAAAGTTAACGCCGCAGGTGTAATGCCTATCATCTTTGCTCAGGCCATTATGTTCCTGCCTACGCTGTTCTCTTTCACCAACCTCGACTCTACCAAAGGCATCGTTCGTATCTTCAACGACCACAGCAATGCCTGGTATATGGTGATCTACGCTGTAATGGTGATCGGTTTCACATTCCTTTATACTGCATTGATCTTCAATCCTAAACAAATGAGCGAAGACCTCAAACGCAATAATGGTTTCATCCCCGGCGTTAAACCCGGTCAGCCTACTGCCGATTATATCGGCTCTATCATGGATAAGATCACCTTACCAGGTGCAGTCTTCCTGGCACTGATCGGTATTTTACCCGGCTTCGCACAACGCGTAGGTGTTACCCAACAGTTTAGCGCCTTCTTCGGGGGTACTTCACTCCTCATCATGGTTGGTGTTGTCCTCGACACATTACAGCAGATCGAAACGCATCTGCTCATGCGTCAGTACGACGGCCTGATGAAAGGTGGACGCTTACAAGGCCGCCAAACAACAGCAACAGCCAGTTACTAGTACTAATTATAAATAGCTTTATTAGGTAACCTGTTGGGCTTTTGCTTAACAGGTTCCTTTTTTTAAGGATAATGAGTAGGAGATATAATATGATCATTCAAAAGACAGATGCAGAAATTGCTATCATGAAAACAAATGCCACGCTGGTAAGCCAGCTGCTGGCAGAGGTCGCTAAAGTATTGAAGCCGGGTATGACTACCCTGCAGATCGATGCACTATGCAAAACCTTTATCATGGACCAGAAAGGGGTGCCTACTTTTTTAAACTTTCACGGTTATCCCTTCACCATCTGCGCCTCAGTGAACGACGTCGTGGTACACGGATTCCCTAACGAAAAAGAACTGAAAGACGGAGATATCGTATCTATCGACGTCGGCATTACACGCGACGGTTACGTCGGCGAACACGCCTACTCTTTTATCCTCGGTGAAGTGAGCGACGAAATTTCTCAGCTGGTAAAAGTGACAAAAGAAGCACTTTACAAGGGAATTGAACAGGCTATAGCAGGCAACCGCGTTGGCGACATCGCCTTTGCTATACAACAGCATACCGAAAAAAAATACGGTTATGGCGTGGTAAGAGAACTGGTAGGACATGGATTAGGCAAAACAATGCACGAAGATCCGCAGGTGCCCAATTATGGCAGACGAGGCACCGGCACAAAACTCAACGAAAACGTAGTGCTGGCTATCGAACCCATGATCAATATGGGTAAAAAGGAAGTCTATACAGAAGAGGATGGCTGGACAATACGTACTGCCGACGGTTTACCTTCAGTTCACTTCGAACACGATGTATGTGTCAAAAAAGGCAAAGCACTGATCTTATCCGATTACAGCCTTATCGAGGCCGCTGAAAAAACGAATTCTAATCTTAATATAGCCTACCAGCTGGCATAATACCGGTTGATCGGGGCAAAACCCGGGGCCATACCGCAAACCCTGCTTGCCTGTCGGATAGCAGGGTTTATTGTGTAATAGATTAAAGACAGGACAAAGCAGGTTAACAAATGGCAAAAATACTGGTCGTGATAGGAGGGGGAGCAGCAGGCTTTTTCTGTGCGGTGAATGCAGCACGGCAGAACCCGCAGCTCCGGGTAGTGATCCTGGAAAAAACAGGTAAATTATTATCAAAGGTGAAAGTAAGCGGAGGCGGCAGATGTAATGTAACCCATTCCTGCTTCGATATTCCCGAACTGGTACAGCGTTATCCACGCGGCCAGCATTTCCTCAAAAAAGCTTTACACTGGTTTGGCCCCTCCGATACCATTTCATGGTTTGCCGAAAGAGGAGTAAAACTAAAAGCAGAGGCCGACGGCCGCATGTTCCCCATAACAGATAGCGCTCAAACAATTATTGATTGCCTGCTAAAAGAAGCAGATACCTATAAGGTTGAAATAAAACTAAACCATGAGGTCACGGGAATCACACAAAACGGAGATGCCTTCGAACTATCCCTCGGCGGCGACAAGCCCGCTGTAAAGGCTGATTTCTTATGTATTGCATGTGGAGGTTACCCTAAAACAGCACAATTCAACTGGCTTTTGCAGTCAGGGCACCATATAGAACCACCGGTTCCGTCCCTTTTTACATTCAACATGCCCGGTAACCCCATTACCTCTCTGATGGGCGTAAGTGTACCTATGGCACAGGTAAAGGTAACAGGAACCAAAATGGTTCAGGAAGGCCCCCTGCTTATTACCCATTGGGGAATGAGTGGTCCCGTTATATTACGTACCTCGGCATGGGGAGCACGCCTGCTGGCGGAGAAAGACTATCGCTTTAGCATACAGGTAAACTGGCTCTATCCTGAATATGCTAATGAACAAAGCCTGAGAAACGCCTGGCCCGATCTGAGGAGCCGCCTCGCAGGTCAGGCATTGGGTAATAAAAATCCGTTTCAGTTGCCGGCACGCCTATGGGCCTACCTGTTACAACAGGCTGGCATCCAGGAGCAAACCCGCTGGGGCGACCTGGCAGCAAAATTGCAGAACAGGCTGATTCAACTGCTCACAACGCAATCCTTTGATATACACGGAAAAACAACTTTTAAAGAGGAATTTGTTACCTGTGGCGGCATTCAGCTGTCCGAAATAGAAGCGAATACAATGCAAAGCCGCCTGGTACCCAACCTGTTTTTTGCCGGCGAAATCATGGACGTCGATGGCGTCACCGGTGGCTTCAATTTCCAGCATGCCTGGTGCAGTGGTTGGGTAGCCGCTAAAGCCATTGCAGAAAAACAGGGCTGACTATTAGTATCCGTTATGTGCTAATAATCAGCCCTCTATGCTAACTTTTAGCTTTGTTGGCTTTGTAACGTTTATCGGGTGTGCCATCTTTTTTCAACGGGCCGGCCGCCTTTTCCTTCGCAGCCTTATTTTCTTTATACCGCATATCCGGTGTTCCATCCTTTTTAGTAGGACTGCTGGCCTTCGCCTTGGCCGCTGTACTATCGGTTTTTACTTTGGCAGTGGTTGCCTTCTTCTTGGCTGGAGCCGTTTGGGCAAAAATGCCGCCTTGCAGCAGAAAGCTGGCAAGGAAAATCAACAGGAATCTTTTCATAAAGGAGCATTTATTTTAGAAAGAAAAATTACCAATAAAAAACCTCGGAAAATAGAGCGGCCGATGAAAATTGCCTTAAATATCACGATACGCCTGATTCCGGGAAAAATGGTTACCTTTGCCTCCCCGAAATCAAATCCCTTCGGGAATATTGTATGTTTCAGAATTTAATTGTTAAACATTTAAACGCAGATGCACAGGAGGGTGAAGCTTCAGCTGAACAGCCTACTGCGACAACAAACGCACCTGTTGCTGAGCCCGTTGCTCCTGCAACTGCTCACGACGACTTCGATTGGAGTATCGACAAACGTAATGTTGCGCATTACTCTGCAGAAGAAAAAAACAAATACGACAAAGTGTATGAAAACACTTTCGTTGCTATTGAAGATGGCGAGATCGTAAACGGCGCTATCGTTGCTTTAACTAAAACTGATGCTGTTATCAACATCGGATTTAAAAGCGATGGTCTGATCTCTCTCAACGAATTCCGTGACCTCCAGAATGTTGCCGTAGGTGACACTGTTGAAGTGATGGTAGTTGAAAAAGAAGACAGGCAAGGTCACTTACACCTCAGCCGCAAACAAGCTCGTATCCACCGCGCATGGGAAAGAATTGTGGAAGTGCACAAAACTGGCGAAGTGGTTACTGGTACTGTTACCAGCAAAACTAAAGGCGGTCTTATCGTTGACGTATTTGGTATGGAAACATTCTTGCCAGGTTCTCAGATCGACGTTAAACCCGTTACCGATTACGATCAGTTTGTTAACAAAACCATGGAATTCAAAGTGGTTAAAGTTAACGAAGCAATCAAAAACGCGGTCGTTTCTCACAAAGCACTTATCGAAAGCGATATCGAAGCACAACGTGCCGAAATCATCAGCAAACTCGAAAAAGGCCAGGTGCTGGAAGGTACCGTTAAGAACATCACTGACTTCGGTGCGTTCATGGATCTCGGCGGTCTCGACGGTCTGCTGTACATCACCGACATCAGCTGGGGACGTATCTCTCACCCGGGTGAGGTGCTGAAACTCGACCAGAAACTGAACGTGGTGGTGCTCGATTTCGACGACGACAAACGCAGAATCAGCCTCGGTCTCAAACAATTAACGCCTCACCCATGGGACGTGCTGCCTGAGTGGATCCACGAAGGCGCTACCGTGAAAGGTAAAGTAGTTAATATCGAAGACTACGGTGCATTCCTCGAAATTCAACCTGGTGTTGAAGGTCTCGTTCACGTAAGCGAAATTACCTGGGCTAACACGCCAATCAATGCGAAAGAGTTCTTCAAACTGAACAATGAGCATGAAGCGAAAGTGGTTACCCTTGATAAAGAAGCACGCAAAATGAGCCTTTCTATCAAACAACTCACTGAAGATCCTTGGAGCACTATCGAAACTAGGTTCCCTGAAGGAAGCAAACACCAGGGCCTCGTTAAAAACATCACTCCTTACGGCGTGTTTGTTGAACTCGAAGCTGGTATCGGTGGTATGATCCACATCAGCGACCTGAGCTGGCTCAAACGTTTCAACCATCCTTCCGAGTACACGAAAGTGGGCGAACATATCGACGTTATCATCCTGAGCATCGATAAAGAAAACCGCAAACTGCAACTGGGACACAAACAACTGGAAGAAGATCCTTGGAATGCCCTGGAAGACACTTTCGCAGTAGGTTCTATCCACGAAGGTACTGTTACCCGTAAAGATGAGAAAGGTGCTATCGTTCAACTGCCTTACGGTCTCGAAGGTTTCGCGCCTAACCGTCACCTGGCAAAAGAAGACGGTAAAACCGTTAACGCCGACGAAACTGCTCAATTCGTAGTGATCGAATTCGACCGCAACGAAAAACGCATCGTAGTAAGCCACGCGCGCATCTGGGAACAAGTAGCCGCTGATGAAAAAGAAGCTGCTAAGAAAGAAGCAAGAGCAGAAGCCGATAAAACCAAGAAAGCCGTTAAAACCCTTCAGGGTAAAGTAGAAAAAGCTACTTTAGGTGATCTCGGTGCACTCGCTCAGATCAAAGAAAAACTGAAGAAAGAAGAAGATAACGGATAATCCTTATCACACTTTCTTTAATTGATATAGCCTCCCGGTGAACGCCGGGAGGCTTTTTTTGTCTATGTTAGCATAAATACCCGACTATGCCGTTACCCCAGGTGAACATTATATGGTTCAGAAGAGACCTGCGTCTGACCGACAATGCCGCATTGTACCATGCCCTGAAAGCAGAACTGCCCGTGGTGCCGGTCTTCATTTTTGATACCAATATCCTCAACGACCTGCAGGATAAACAAGATAAACGGGTAACATTCATTTACCACGCCCTGCAGCACATGCAGGAACAACTTGAAAAGCTGAACAGCAGCCTGGAAGTCTATCACGGCACCCCGGAAGAAGTTTACCGCAAGCTGTTGAAGAAATACCAGGTAGAAGCGGTATATACCAACAGGGATTACGAACAATACGCCATTGATAGGGATGTGATGATAGCAGAACTGCTTACTCAAAATGGCGCAGCCTTCCGCTCCTATAAAGACCAGGTGATCTTTGAATACAAAGAAGTGGAAAAAGACGATGGCCTTCCCTATACTGTCTTTACACCCTACAGCCGCAAATGGAAATCGACGCTCAACGATTTTTACCTGTCTTCTTACCCTGCCAGAAAATATTATAGGTCATTCTACCAGCAGAAGCCGGTAACTTTCCCTTCACTGGAAAAAATGGGATTTAAAGAAGCAGGACTTGACTTCCCCGGCAACGCCATGGATGGTCACTTGATAGAACAGTACGACCGTACCCGCGACTATCCCGGCATTAATGGAACCAGCAGACTGGGTATTCATCTGCGCTTCGGTACAATCAGCATCCGCACACTGGCCCGCAAGGCCAATCACAAGAACGAAACCTTCCTCAACGAACTCATATGGCGCGATTTCTACCACATGATCCTTTCCCGTTTTGCCCATGTAAGAGCAGGAAATTCGTTCCGCGAGGAATATGACAATATCCGCTGGCGTAATAATGATAAAGAATTTGAACGCTGGTGTAAGGGCCAAACAGGCTATCCTATCGTCGACGCAGGCATGAGAGAGCTGAATACCACCGGCTTCATGCACAACCGCGTACGCATGATCACCGCCTCTTTTCTTACCAAACACCTGCTCATCGACTGGCGTTGGGGCGAAGCCTATTTCGCCGAAAAGCTCCTGGATTATGATTATGCCGCCAACAACGGCGGATGGCAATGGGCAGCAGGATCAGGCTGTGATGCCGCGCCTTATTTCCGCGTCTTTAATCCCACCCTGCAAACCCAGCGTTTCGATAAAGATTTGACTTATATCCGTAAATGGGTCCCTGAATTCGATACCCTCAATTATCCCGCTCCCATGGTAGTACATGAAGAAGCCAGGAAGCGGGCACTGGAAACCTACGCAAAAGCAGTAAAAAAGCAGGACTGACAAAATAGTTGTTGGGCTTCCAACTGAAAACGTTGTCTTTTAGAAATAAGCGGTTTTTCCTTGTTTGCAGGTTTGGGCTGCAAAAAAACGCATTAATATGCATCTTGTCCCTGATTTCTCAAAGCTTCTTCAAAGCATCCTTAAAGCATCTCTAAAGCTTCCTTAGAGCTATATGCAATAAAACCAGCAAAAACATGCAATTATGCTTCCTGACCTTTCTTTTCTGATGAACATCGATCCGTCGAAAGGCCTTAACCGCCGTCATGCAGCTTCCGGTAAACCTCGAGCAGGGTATTAACCGCCTTTTTCCCTTCTTCGCCAAGCGAAAGAGAGTAATTATTGACATAAAGATCTATATGTTGCCGCATCACGGCATCGCTCATCTCCTGGGCATTGGCACGAACATATTCCGATAATTGAAGATGCTGATGCCGGAAGCTGTATGCCAGGCTTTCCCGGATCAGCCGGTCTATCTGGCTTACCAGCGAAGCATCCAGGATATCTTTGGCTATAATGCCGCCCAGGGGAATGGGAGCGTGTGTAGTGGCTTCCCAGTATTCGCCAAGGTCAGCAACCTTATGCAAACCCTTTGTATGATAGGTGAACCTGTTTTCATGAATGATAACGCCGCCATCAACCTCACCGTTTAATACAGCGTCCTCTATTTCGTGAAACACCTTGAACGCCTTTCTCGTCGCATCGGGAAAAGCCAGTGAGAAAAGCATATGCGCTGTAGTATTCTTACCGGGAATGGCAATAACAGGCTCCTTACCATCTGAAGCCAATTGCTGAAAACGTTCCTGCAAGGTGGCGCCGCTAACAGGCTGTTTGCTGATCAGCAACGGCCCAACACCCTTACCCAGGGCGCCGCCGGCGTCAAGCAAAGTATATTTATCCATTACCAGCGGTAATACACCATAGCTGATCTTCGACACATCAAGCTTGCCTTCCATTGCCCATTCATTCAAAGTCTGTACGTCTGCCAGAACTGTTTCAAATTCAAGTCCGCCCGTATCGATCTTGCCATTTACCAGGGCATCGAAAATAAACGTATCGTTCGGGCAGGGGCTAAATCCAAGTGTCAGTTTCATATCCGGATATTTTGCTGTTCTTTAATTATTAATTGTTTACCCGTCCATCCATCCCTGCTTAAATAGCTGCCATCCATCACCCTGCCATCTGTTATTAGCTGTCCTCCCTTTCTTCATCCATCCGCTTAATCAGCTCCAGCAGCGTTTCATTCAAAATAGCAATAGCAGGCCCGATGCTCCATTGCTTTTTATCTCTTACACCCACGTAATTGCTTACAGCGCGAAGCTGCAGAAATGGAGTATGGGTCTCCCGGCAGATGTAATGTAATACAGCGCCTTCCATACTTTCCAGTACCGGCTTGTATTTTTCTGTAAGCCTTGCTATCTGCCCGGGGTCGGTACTTATGGCATTCACAGTAACGCCGTCAACAATGGGTAACTGAAGCAGGTTATACGCCGGCAACCAGGGATTGGGAAGGGCTTTATTCTGAAATGGAGCGTTATCTGCTCCTTCCAGTTTCAGGTCAAACAGGTCGCGCCACACATTGTTTTCCAATACGCCCGTATCCCCAAGGTATTCATTGTCTACAACGAATACTTTGGAAAGAGGACATTGCGTATCAAAAGTACCGGCAATACCTGCCTGTATAATCAGGTCAGGTCGCTGCCCCCAGATCAGCTTTGATAAAGAAAACGCTGTCGCCAGCATCCCTACCCCCGACTGGTGAAACGATATCCGTAAAGGTGTTCGTAAACCAAACGGCCCCGGAGCGCGCAGCATAAATGTCTCGGCCGGTAAACCAGCCAGGGAAATCCCCTCTGTCTCAGATGCTGCTGCCGGTAAGCCGGATTGTTGCAATGCCTGCAACGCAGGCGCCCATTCTGCCGCGGTGGCTGCTGTAACTACAACGTGCATAAGGGCAAAGGTCGTGGAAAATGGCTAAAAAGCCAGAATCCGTTAACTTTGCACAAATTTTTGGAGCGGAATGGTTTATCTTACCCGGTTAGAGCATTTTAATGCTGCCCACAAGTTGTTTAATCCCAACTGGAGCAGGGAGCAGAACGATGCAGTATTTGGAGTGTGCGCCAACGAAAACTGGCATGGACATAATTTTGATCTCTATATCACTATAAAAGGAGAAGTAGACCCCGAAACGGGATTCCTCATGGATGTGAAGAAGCTGAGTAAGCTCGTACAGGAGAAGGTGATCCGGAAACTGGATCACAAAAATCTTAACCTGGATGTCGATTTCCTGAAGGATAAAATGTGCAGCACAGAAAACCTGGCCATAGGAATATGGGAACAGCTCGAGCCGCATTTGCCGGCGCAGGTAAAGCTGCATTGCATCAAACTGTACGAAACGAGAAGGATTTATGTAGAGTACTTTGGAACCTAATTCAAGCTATTACTGATGGAAAACAACAAGGTGGCAGTATTCAGAACAGAGCATTTTAATGCGGCCCATCGGTTACATGTGCCTGACTGGAGTAAAGCCATGAATGAGTCGGTATTCGGGAAATGTAATAACCCCAATTACCATGGACACAATTACGAGTTAACGGTAAAAGTAACAGGTGTGCCTGATGAACGTACCGGCTATGTAATTGATCTGAAAATATTGAGCGATATCATTCAGAAACAGGTGCTCGACAAGTTCGATCATAAAAACCTGAACCTTGATACCGAAGAGTTCCGGCAGTTGAATCCTACAGCCGAGAACATCGCTATTGTAATTTATTACCTGCTGCGTCCGCATATCGATGAGCGGCTCTTGCTGCAGGTGCGCTTATATGAAACACCGAGGAATTTTGTGGAATACCCGGTATAACACAAGTAAAAACAGCGTTATGGCATACAGGAAGATTGATCAATATGATGAGGAGATTACTTCAGGATTAATGGCGCATTACAGGTCAGCATTACAATTGTTGGGCGAAGATGCAGAGCGCGAAGGATTGCAGAAAACCCCTGAGCGTATGGCTAAAGCCATGCAGTATTTAACGCAGGGCTACGAAATGGATGCAAAAGAGATCCTGTTATCGGCAAAGTTCAAGGAAGACGTGAGTGAAATGGTGATCGTAAAGGATATTGAATTGTATTCAATGTGCGAGCACCATATGTTACCCTTTTTCGGGAAAGCACATATTGCCTATATCCCCAATGGTTATATCACTGGGCTGAGCAAGCTCGGCCGCGTAGTAGATGTTTTTGCACGCCGCTTACAGGTGCAGGAACGCCTCACCACTCAAATACTGGAAGCCATCAAAGAGGCGTTGAACCCATTGGGTGTGGCAGTAGTGATAGAAGCAAAACATTTGTGCATGATGATGCGTGGCGTACAAAAACAAAACTCAACAACCACAACATCGGCATTCGATGGAGAGTTCCTGCACAATCACATTACAAGGAATGAATTCCTGAAGCTGATTGCTTCAGATTTAAGTTAGTAATATATCAAACCCCTTATTTATATGCGTAGGTAACAGTAGCACGAAAGCATTGTTATCACTACGTTTGCACAAAGTAAACAGAGTATGAGTAAACACGCCTTTGTATTCCCCGGCCAGGGAAGCCAGTTTTCCGGCATGGGAAAGAATTTATATGAGTCGAATGCTACAGCCAAAGCAATGTTTGAGCAGGCCAACGACATCCTCGGTTTTCGCATCAGCGATATCATGTTCGAAGGTACCGACGAAGCATTGAAACAAACCAATGTTACACAGCCCGCAGTATTCCTGCATTCCGTTATAGCTTATCAAACCATCGAAGGAGCAACCCCCGATATGGTTGCCGGTCACTCACTCGGTGAGTTCTCAGCCCTGGTAGCCAACAAAGCGCTTTCTTTTGAAGATGCATTACGCCTCGTAAGCATCCGTGCACAGGCCATGCAAAAAGCCTGCGAACTCCACCCTTCCACAATGGCGGCAGTACTGGCATTGGATGACGCAAAAGTAGAAGCCATCTGCGCCGCCATCACCGAAGAAACAGGTGAAGTGGTAGTAGCGGCTAACTATAACTGTCCCGGTCAGCTCGTGATCAGCGGCAGCATCAAAGGAATTGAAATAGCCTGCGAGCGTATGAAAGCTGCTGGCGCCAAACGTGCGTTGGTATTGCCTGTAGGTGGTGCTTTCCACTCTCCGCTCATGGCTCCCGCCCGCGAAGAACTGGCTGCTGCCATCGAATCAACAACATTCAACACACCTATCTGTCCCGTGTATCAGAACGTAGTGGCAACAGCTGTAAGCGATGCCGCTACTATCCGTCAGAACCTGATAGCCCAGCTTACCGGCGCCGTTAGATGGACGCAAAGTGTTCAGGCCATGGTAACCGATGGCGCTACTGAATTCACGGAAGTAGGCCCAGGTAAAGTATTACAGGGCCTGGTAGCTAAAATCGAAAAGACCGCCATAACAAACGGCGTAAACTAGACAAAGGTTTTTGCCAACTATATACAACAGCAGCTATGATAAGTCTTATTCATAGCTGCTGTTGTATAGTAGAAAGCGGAGGTTTCCTTTATTCTTAACTCAATCTCGTGACCTTATCTCCGGTAATTCAGAAGTACCAAAGAATCTTTTGCAGCACAGTTATCCATTTTCCTCCTCCTCTTCAATAGGCCATACAGTAACAGCTCCTATAGTATCTCTGCATAGTGTAAGTAGTAATTCAAAACGATCTGTTCCTTTTATATGCCAGTGTTGGGTAGCTATATTCAGTAGCCATCCCTCAGGTATTAAGCCATCAAAAAAAGAGAACAGTATGTGGCTGTAGTGCGGATGTTTGCTTAATGGAAGTGTTTGGCTAACTGGCAAAGCATTTCCACTATTCAGATAGTCGGAAGTGTAGGTGAATCTATAACCGCTATCGTGCCAGCAATACTATTACCGTATATGACTTTTGCTTTAGTTGCCATGATCTGGTTCTTTATCAGTTACACCAACCTGTTTGCCAAACATATTCAGTACCGCATTCACTTTGTCCAGCTGTACTGTCGTTTTTCCTCTTTCCAGCTCACGTAAAAATCGAAGGCCTACGCCTGCTTTGAATGCCAGGTCTTCTTGAGTGAGTCTGTGCTTTTTACGCGACTCTTTTATAAAGTGTATTATGGAATTCATATAGGTACCCTTTCGGGTACAATTTAGAAGTGTTTTTTCGTTTTTATACCCGTAAGGGTATTGTTTTGTTTTATACCCGAAAGGGTGCATTTGCCTCTTTTATTCAATCTCCACCGTACAATTAATCCATTCCGGATCAAAGCTGGCATTGAGTTTTTTGTAGAAGTTAATAGCAGGCGTGTTCCAGTCGAGTACCTGCCAGGTTAAGGCAGGCAGGTTCTTCCGACGCGCCTCCATGAAAAGATGATCGAATAAGAGCCCTCCAATACCCTTTCCACGCCAGGCTTCAGTAACGATAAGGTCTTCCAGGAACATACGCTGGCCTTTCCAGGTGCTATACCGGATATAATAAAGCGCAAAACCAGCTATAAATGGTTTGCCATCTACCTGCACTTCCGCTACCAGTGCCCACCAAACGGGATTGGGGCCAAACCCGCTTTCAACAAAATGATCCATGGAAACAGTTACCTCTTGCGGAGCTTTTTCATAGTCTGCTAATTCCTGCACTAGTTCCAGCAGGCGTATACAGTCGTCCTTTTGAGCGGAACGTATAATTACTCCTGTATCAGATGCTTTATGAATGGGTTGATTACCGGCGTGCATATTATTCATCAGGGCAAGGTACGGTAATATTTTTGCCTGCCTTATTGCTTACCTGCTAACTGGCCGGGTTATTCCGCCAATGTCCAGGTAGAAGATCTTCCAAGCAGGGAAAACCCGCAGATGAAACCTTTAAGCTTTATCTCTTTTCCGTTGAGTGTAAGTTTGCCACAGTAGGTTTTACCGCTGTTGGGATCGTAAACGGTGCCGCCTTCATAAACATTTGCATCATCCTTGCTTTTAGAAAAGCCTTTCAGGATCAAAGCATTCAACAACGGCTGGGTACGCAGTTTTTCGTTCGTGTTTTTGATATCGGTCCTGGGTTTGCCGCTATCGTCATTGGGCTTTTGCAGCCACACGATCTTACCGTAAAATTTACCATCGGTGGCTTTGTAAACCTGGATCTTGGATGTTTTCTCGGCATTATACCAGGTGCGCTCGATATTGTCCTTTTGCGCCCAGGCGCCTAAAGTGCAGAATAAGGCCAGTAAAAGAAAGAAAATCTTTTGCATAATTGACAAGCTTTACTGTAAGATAACCTTTTTCTACTTTCCATCATACCCCCACTTCACCCAGCAGGAGCCCCATGTGAAGCCGCCGCCGAAAGCTGCGAGAATGATATTATCGCCTTTTTTGAGTTGTTTTTCCCATTCCCAGAGGCAAAGCGGTATGGTTGCCGCCGTAGTATTGCCAAAGCGGTGAATATTGATCATCACCTTTTCCTTGGGAAGACCCATACGGTTGGCAGTAGCATCAATGATACGAAGGTTAGCCTGGTGAGGTGCCAGCCATGCAATATCATCGGCGGTGAGGTTGTTACGCTCCATTATCTGGGCGGCAACATCGGCCATGCCTGTTACTGCAAATTTGAACACCGTTTTACCTTCCTGGTAAGCAAAGTGCTCGCGGGCGGTAACAGTATCTATGCTGGCGGGTTTCAGAGAGCCGCCGGCTTTCATATGCAGGAATTCACGGCCGCTGCCGTCGCTTTTCAGGATAGCGTCACGAAGACCATATCCCTCCGTACCAGGCTCCAGCAGGATGGCGCCCGCACCATCACCAAAGATGATACAGGTATTACGATCAGTGTAGTCAATAATGGAACTCATCTTATCTACACCCACCACTATCACTTTCTTATAACGGCCACTTTCAATGAAAGAAGCGCCGGTGGTAAGAGCAAAGAGAAAACCGGAACACGCAGCGCTAAGGTCAAAGCCCCAGGCATTGGTGGCGCCTAATTTATCGGCTACAATATTGGCGGTAGCAGGAAACACCATATCCGGGGTCACCGTAGCGCAAATAATGCAATCGATATCTTTAGGGTCGAGATTTTTCTTGCGCAGGATCTCCTGGATAGCAGGCACGGCCATATCACTGCTGGCTTTTCCTTCTCCTTTCAGAATCCTTCTTTCTTCAATTCCCGTCCTGGTCTTGATCCATTCATCATTGGTATCCACCATTTTTTCCAATTCCTGGTTGGTGAGTCTGTATTCAGGAACAAAACCGCCAACTGATGTTATGGCTGCGTGTATTTTGGTCATGCTTGTGCTATTCGAAATTAAAAGTTGCCAAAGGTATTGACATTTTCCCTAAAACCGGAGTTACAATTTAAGGGAGTGGGTCGGATTAAATTTTCATAAACCTGTGTTAATAAAAAGTGCGGGATTACGCCGAATACTATATTTTTGATGTAATACCGGATATGATAGCATTTGTAAGAGGCCTCTTTGTAAATAAAACACCCGCACAGGTGATCGTTGACGTAAACGGAGTAGGTTACGACCTGCATATTAGCCTGAATACCTATTCGGCTATTGCTAATATGGAAAAGGGACAGCTGCTTACTTACCTGCACATTACAGAAAACGGCCAAACGCTTTATGGTTTTTATGAGCAGTTGGAAAAAGAACTCTTCCTGCAATTGATAAGTGTATCAGGTGTTGGGGCTTCAACCGCCAGAATGATGCTGTCGGGGATGAAACCGGATGAAATTGTTAGGGCCATCGTACAGGGAAACGCTAAACAACTGGAAGGAATTAAAGGAATTGGTAAAAAAACGGCAGAAAGGCTTATCCTGGAATTACGCGACAAAATGAACAAACAGTCGCTTGAAACAACGCTGCTACCCGGTATCACACCACAGCATTCCATTGAAAACGACGCTGTGAACGCCTTGGTAAGCCTCGGTATTGCACGGCCAATGGCTGAACAGGCATTGAAAAAAGCCCTGAAATCCCATCCGCTATCGGAAACCACCAGCTTGGAAGAGCTGATCAAATTGGCCTTAAAAAATATATAAGCCTATCGCAAAAACTTCTACTTAACCAGAGCTGAAACGGAAAATTGACCAACCATAACTACTCTCTCTTACGTTATTGCATTTCGATAACGGTCATGTGCTTGCTGTGCATGGGTAATGCCTATAGCCAGCAGTCAGATTCGCTGCGCTTTCCGCTTCAGGACAGAAGAGGCGACCCATTTACCGCAGGTAAAACCAACCCCTTCGATATAAAAGACTCCGCCTACGTAAAACGTTCGGTAGAATACGATCCCAAAACAAAACAATATTATATCGTTGAGAAAATAGGCAACTCCTATTATCGCAAACCAACCTATCTCACTTACGAAGAATTCTGGCGCATCCGCCACCAGCAGGCCGAATCAGAATACTTCAGTCAGCGCGCACAAACTTTATTCGATCTCAATAAAAAGGTGAAACGCCCACCCATGCAACTATACCCTAAACTGTTCGACCGCATTTTTGGTGTCGACAGCGGTGGCCTCAAGGTAAACATCAGGCCACAGGGTAACGTCGACCTTTTATTGGGATACCAGGGACAATCTATCAACAACCCTACACTGCCGGAAAGGGCACGTAAAACAGGTGGCTTCGATTTCGATATGAACGCCAACCTGAACGTGATGGGTAACATAGGTAACAAGCTGAAACTACCTATCAACTACAATACCCTTGCCAACTTCGACTTCGAAAACCAGATCAAGCTCGATTATAAGGGAATGGACGATGAAATTATCCGCTCTATTGAGGCCGGTAACATCTCATTCCAGACAAAAGGCACACTCATGTCAAGCGTGCAAAGCCTGTTTGGTATTAAAACGCAGTTGCAATTCGGCAGGTTAGGTATTACTACTGCACTCGCCAACAACCGCTCTCAGAAGCAGTCACTGGGTTTACAGGGAGGAGGTATAAGACAAAACCTGAACAAGAAGCTCGATGATTATGAAGAAAACAAACACTTCCTGTTAGGTCAGTACTTCCGCACCAACTATAATAAAACCATGAGCAACCTGCCCATCGTTACCAGCCAGGTGCAGATCCTGAGAATGGAAGTTTGGGTAACCAACAGAACAGGAAGCACTACCGATACGCGTTATGTAGCCGGTCTCATGGATCTGGGCGAAAACGCTCCCTATAATAATAATATCAACTCATTAACGCAGAATACACTGCCACAGAACGGCGCAAACGACCTTTATTCTTTCCTCGTTGGTAACCAGTCAAACCGTAACCCCAACCTCGTAAGCAGCCTGCTGCAGGCAAAAGGCCTGCGACCCGTAACTGATTTCGAAAAAACATTTGCACGTAAACTTAACAGCAGCGAATATTATTTCAACCCCCAGGCAGGTTTCCTCTCATTGAACCAGCAGCTGCAATCCGACCAGGTACTGGGCGTGGCTTATCAATACACTTATAACGGTCGTGTATACCAGGTGGGTGAATTTTCACAGGATGTGGCGGTCGACTCTACACAGGGCGTTCAGAAGGTATTGTTCCTGAAATTGTTAAAAGCAACTTCACAGCGCGTGAACCTGCCTATATGGGGACTGATGATGAAGAACGTTTACTCGCTGGATGTTACAGGTTTACAACAGGCCGATTTTAAACTGAACGTCCTATACCAGGAACCCAGCGGTGGTTACAAACGTTTCCTGCCCGAAAGTGCCCCTAATGTAGAAGGCCGCCCGTTGCTCAGTATACTTAACCTCGACCGGTTGAATTCTACCAACGCACCAATGCCCGATGGGGTGTATGACTATGTAGAAGGCTTTACAGTATTATCACAACAGGGTAAGATCATCTTCCCTGTACTGGAACCCTTTGGGCGCGACCTCGATACACTCGCTTTTGCCGGCCAGCCGCAGGAACTGAAGAATAAATATGTCTTCTACCAGTTGTACGATTCTATTAAGGCCATCGCACAAACCTATGCCAACGTGAACCGGTATGTGGCCCAAGGCTCTGCCAAGGGCAGCGCCTCCTCCGATATTTATCTGGGAGCGTTTAACGTTCCGCAGGGATCAGTGAAAGTAACGGCAGGCGGCCAGGTCCTCCGCGAGAACGTAGACTATATCATAGATTATAACCAGGGATCGGTAAGGGTTATCAACCAGGCGATCATTAATTCAGGCGTAGGCGTGAATGTGGAATTTGAAAACAACGCATCTTTCGGATTACAGCAGCGGAGTTTCATGGGACTGCGGTTAGACTATGCCTTAAATAAAAAACTTTCTTTGGGAGCTACCTATGAAAAGTTAAGCGAACGCCCCTTCTTTACAAAAGTAAACTACGGTGAGGATCCTATCAATAACAGTATGTACGGCATCGACTTTAACTACCGGTCAGAAGCGCCCGGACTTACCAGGTTATTGAATAAGCTGCCTTTTTATAATACTACAGCCATGAGTGCCATCAATGCTTATGGCGAAGCGGCAGTATTGAAACCCGGACATGCCGCACAAATAGGTACAGGACAGGAAGGCGCTGTTTATATCGATGATTTTGAAGGATCAACAAGTAATATCGATATCCGTTTCCCCACCACCTCATGGGTAATGGCATCCACTCCATCAGGCAATGGATTGTTTCCTGAAGCATCGCTGAACGATTCAGTTGATTACGGCAAAAACAGGGCTAAACTTGCCTGGTATAATATTGAACCTATTTTACAGGATCGTACCAACATCAATAACCCTTTACGGTCAAATCCTACTGCCCTGAGCGACCCGCGTGTGCGTGCGGTTTATACAAACGAATTGTTCCCGCAGCGTACTACCAATATCACCGACGTACAAACCACTACGTTCGACCTGGCTTACTATCCAACGGAAAAAGGCCCTTATAACTTTAGCGCTAATCCCGCCGATGTAAACTCGGAAGGTAAATTACTGAACCCGCGTAACCGCTGGGGTGGTATCATGCGTAGTGTTGATCAAACCGACTTTGAAACCAGTAACATTGGTTTCGTTGAGTTCTGGGTACAGGATCCGTTCATAACCAACCCTTCCAGTACCGGTGGTAAAATGTTCCTTAACCTCGGTGATATCAGCGAAGACGTATTGAAGGACGGACGCCGCTTTTATGAAAACGGCCTTAGCACACCATCCCAGTCTGCAGTAGTAGATAGCACTACCACCTGGGGTAAAACGCCTATCAACCCCATACAGGTAACACAGGCGTTTAGTAATGACCCTAACGACAGAACTTTCCAGGACGTAGGTTTCGATGGTCTTGACGATGAAGGCGAGCGGCGCAAACGTTCTAAGTATATTAATGATCTTGCTGTAAACTTTACCACTGCATCCACCATCTATCGCAATGCATTGATCGATCCCTCAAGCGACAACTATAAATGGTATCGCGATGAAACTTATGATGCCTCAGGAACAGGCATCCTTGGCAGGTATAAGCAATTCAACAATCCACAGGGCAACTCTCCCGTAGCGAATAATAATTCACAGTTTTCACCGGCGGCTACCCTGTATCCCGATAACGAAGATCTGAACAGGGATAATACACTGAATGAAAATGAAGACTATTATGAATACGAAATAGATGTCAAACCTGGAATGGACGTTGGCGTAACCAAGTATATCACCGACAAACGTGTTATCACTCCCAAATTGGCCGATGGTACTACACGCGCCGAAAACTGGTATCTGTTCCGCGTGCCTGTAAGTGATTATACCCGTAAAATTGGTAGCATACCCGACTTTAAATCCATCCGTTTCTTAAGGATGTACCTTACCGGCTTCGAAGACTCCGTAGTATTACGTTTCGCCAAACTGGACCTCGTGCGTAACCAGTGGCGTATTTTTGCTTACGATCTCGATACCACCGGTTCTTATCGCCCCGTGCCTAATAGCACTACTACGGTCTTTGATGTACTTGCTGTGAACCTCGAAGAAAACAGCAGCCGTCAGCCCGTGCCTTATCGTATTCCCCCGGGCATTGAGCGCGTGCAGATGCTCAGTAACAACGGTGTTAACCTGTTACAGAACGAGCAGTCCATGAGTTTAAAGGTGCGTAATCTGGTTAACGGCGATTCCCGTTCTGTATTTAAGACCATGAACCTCGATATGCGCCAGTACGGCCGTATGTCAATGTTCATCCATGCAGAATCGGTCATAGGACAAACCCCGGTGATCAATAAAGAACTGAATGCCGTTATCCGTATCGGGCAGGACTTCCTGAACAACTATTATGAAATAAGGGTCCCGCTGCAGATAACGCCACCATCGGTAGCTGCAACCGCCGAAGATGTATGGCCCACTGCCAATAACCTCGACTTTAGCCTGCAGGAACTCGTGAAACTCAAACTCCGCCGTAACAACAGCGGTGCTATGGTGAATGCAATCTACCGCGAACAGATAGGCGATAAAACCTTCTCTGTATTAGGGAATCCTAACCTTGCAGAGGTGAACGCATTCCTGGTGGGCGTTGAAAATGCCAATGATAATAATACAGCGCCATTGAGTGCCGAAGTATGGTTCGATGAACTGCGCTTATCACAGATAGATGAAAAAGGCGGCTGGGCTGCATTGGGAAGAATAGATGTTCAACTGGCCGATCTCGGTACCATGTCTGTTTCTGCAAATACTTATTCTACAGGCTGGGGAAGCATTGAACAGAAAACAAATGAACGTGCCCGCGAAAGCATGATGCAGTTTGATGCAGCTATACAGATCGATGCAGGTAAACTCTTGCCGCAAAAAGCAGGTATTACCATTCCGGTATATGCCAGCATTAACAGAACTGTGTTTACACCTGAATACGATCCTTATAACCTGGATGTAAAACTCAAGGATGTTCTAAATGCAGCCGATCCCAGTAAACGTGATTCCATAAAAAGTGTAGCACTCGACCAAACAATTATCAAAACGTTGAACTTTACAAACGTAAGATTTGGCGCCACAGGCAAGAAACCGAGATTATGGAGTATCAGCAATTTCGACTTTAGTTATTCCTATACTTTAACCGAGCATTCGAATCCGCTGATAACAAAGAACAATGTCGTTAAACACAGGGGCGGCTTCGGATATACCTATAACGACAACCCTCACTTTATCGAACCGTTTAAACGGCTGATAAAAACAAAAAGCCGCTGGCTGGCTTTACTTACCGATTTCAATTTCAATTTAACACCATCACTGCTCGGCTTCCGTGCCGACGTAAACAGGCAGTTCGGCATGTATATTCCCCGTATTGTAAATACTTACGATAACAAGGTAGAACGTGTCGACACTACTTATGATAAGTATTTTACCTTCGACAGGTATTATAATTTCCGTTGGGATCTGTCACGTTCTCTCAACCTCGATTTCAATGCGGTGAACAATGCCTATATCGATGAACCGTTTGGAAGGCTCGATACCAAAGCAAAACGGGATACCGTTCGGAAGAATTTCATGAAGGGAGGCCGTAATACCTTGTACCAGCAAAAAGGTATCGTGAGTTATGCTTTCCCTTTAAATAAGTTTCCGCTGACAGACTGGATCAACGCACGTTACAGTTATTCTACCAACTATAACTGGATAGGAGCAAGCCTGCTGGCGAGAAACCTGGGTAATATTATTGAGAACGGCCAGCAGAATAACCTGAACGCAGAGTTCGATCTAACCCGTTTATATAGTAAGTCCAAATGGATCAGTTCGCTCGATATGCCGCGTAGTGCGGCGCCGCCGCCTGCTCCTGCACAACAGCCCGGAGCACGTACAGCCATACCAGACCCTATGGCTAATCTGCCCTCACGTGAAGAAGCGATCAAAGGACTCAAAGGACATAAAAAAAGACTGGCATTACGGAAATGGCGTCGTCAGCGCAGGGAAGCCAGGCGCGCCCAGAAACTGCTGAATGCGAATAGTATGGTTGAACCGCCGGGAGCGATCGTAAAAACCGGCGGCAAACTGGTGACGATGGTGAAAACGGTTTCGGTGAACTACTCCGCAAACTTCAGTACGCGTGTGCCCGGTTATATGGATAGCACAAAGGCATTGGGACAAAACTGGAACAGCATGCAGCCCGGCCTGGACTTTGTATTTGGCAAACAGCCGGGAATAGATTGGCTCGAACGTAAAGCACGCCAGGGCTTGATCTCTCGCGATTCTACCTTTAACCTCATGTTCCGCCAGACCTTTGAACAGCAGATGGGCGTAACAGCAAGGGTAGAACCCTTCAGGGAATTCATCGTAGATCTGAATATCGATAAATCATTTACGAAAGAATATACCGAGTTGTTTAAAGACACTACAGGCACAGGAAATAACTTCGGACACCTGAGCCCCTATGCAGGTGGCGGTTTCAGTGTTTCCTATATTAGCTTCAAAACCTTATTCGGCAGCTATAACCCAACACAGATCTCCGAAACCTTTAAAGAGTTTCAATCAAACAGGCTTGTTATATCAGAACGCCTGGCACGCTCAAACCCTTACCAGAACGGGCAGAAGACTGCTGATGGTTACTATGTAGGGTATGGCCGCTATGCACAGGATGTTATTATTCCTGCGTTTATAGCAGCTTATACCGGTAAAGATCCCAACAGTGTTTCTTTGCTGAAACAGTCCAACTCCAATATCAAGTCCAACCCGTTCAGTGGCATTAAACCATTGCCTAACTGGCGTGTAACTTATACAGGGTTATCGCGTATGATAGGACTTACCGATATCTTCTCAAATATCTCCGTAAGTCATGGCTACACCGGCAAACTGAGTATGAACAGTTACACCAGTGCCTTACTGTACAGCGATCCTTTGCGATATGGTGCGCCCGGTTTTATAGACACGGTGTCCGGTAACTTTGTTCCGTACTTCCTGGTACCCAACCTTACCATCCAGGAAAGCTTTGCGCCGTTGATCGGTTTCGATGTTACTACCATCACACAGCTCAACCTGAAGTTTGAATTCCTGAAAAGCCGTCAGTTGAGTATGAGTCTTATCGACTACCAGCTGAGCGAAGTAAGAAGCACCCAATGGAACTTTGGATTCAGCTGGCGTAAACGTGGCCTCAACCTGCCATTTAAGCTGCCGGGTATGAAAGAGAAACGTCTTGAAAATGATCTGAATATCACCTTCGATCTGTCGATGCGCGATGATACGCAAAGTAACAGTACCCTCGACCAGAATGCTGCCTACAGCACCGGCGGTCAGAAGGTGATCAAGATACAACCGTCCATCGATTACATCCTGAACAACAGGATCAATGTAAAACTCTATTTCGATCAGCAACGGGTGATCCCTTATATCTCCACATCTGCACCAACTACGAACACGCGGGGCGGTCTGCAGATAAGGATCTCACTGGCGCCGTAAAACAATTGATAGTATAAACAAATAAGGGCCGCGATTCGCGGCCCTTATTTGTTTTATTGATATCCTGTTATTCTTTATGCAATGTCAATGAATTTGCCTGTGCGGTAGGGGTAACCACAAGATCATTGATACAAACATGCGGTGGGAGGGTGGCGCAGTAATAGGTAATAGCTGCAATATCCTGTGCAACAAGTTGCTGATAGCCGGTATACACATTATCTGCCTGTTCCTGGTTACCTTTAAAACGTACTACGGAGAATTCAGTATCTGCTGCTCCCGGATGAATAGCAGTGACCTTAATACGGTGAGGAAGCAGGTCTATACGCTGGGCTTTGCTAATGGCGTCTACAGCGTGTTTGGTGGCGCAGTAAACATTACCATTGGGATATACTTCCTTGCCGGCAATAGAACCGATATTAATGATATGACCCGCTTTGCGTTCTATCATATAAGGAACGATAGCCTTCGATACATATAGCAACCCCTTTACATTGGTATCGATCATAATGTCCCAGTCGTCGAGAGAGGCATTGTCGAAACTGTCCCTTCCCAGGGCAAGGCCGGCGTTATTTACCAATACATCTATCTGTTGCCATTCTTCGGGTAACGCCTGCAGTTGCTCAATAACATCTTCACGGTTCTGAACATCGAAACAAAGCGCCAGAACCTTAACATCATACGTTCGGGTTAAGGTTTCTGTAAGTTCCTGCAACCTTTCTTTCCTGCGGCCTGTGATGATGCAGTTCCATCCGTTAGAGGCAAATGTGGTAGCTATAGCTTTTCCAAATCCTGATGTAGCGCCGGTTACGAGTATTGTTTTCATTTCTGTGATGTTGCAAACTATCTGATGAGAACGATGGTTCCTTTCTTTTCTACCAGTTCGTCTTTATAATTTACTGCCTGTGTTACAAATACGTAGGTACCGCTGCCTTGTTTACTGCCTTCGTAGGTACCGTCCCATCCTCGTCCTATTTCACTGGTATTGAATAATAATTGTCCCCACCTGTTATAGATACGGAAGAAATCCAGTCTTTTCATGCCTACCAGTATAGGTCTGAGTATATCGTTTTTGCCATCGGCATTAGGTGTAAACGCCGTAGGAACAAAGATATCGGGTTGTGTGGAAAATACGACCACTTTAATGTCGTCGTCGCCATAACACCCTTCCGGCGTAAATGCACGTACGGTATATACCAGCGAATCGATGCCTTCACCCAAACTTACTACCGGGTTGGCAAGCGTCCTGTTATTGATACCTATGTCGGGGGTCCACCTGTAAGTAGTGCCGCCCGTAGCATTTAACTGAAGAGGTTGTCCCGATACTATGGCTGTATCATTACCGGCAAAAGCTTTTACCTGCGGAATCACGGTAACAAGGATAGAATCGCTAACCGGTTTTGGACAGCCCAATGTATCGGTAACAGAAATAACATAGGTAGTAGTGCGTTGCGGACCGGCCAGCGGATGAAGTGTATTGGTATACAACATCGATGCTGCCGGCGACCATGTATGTTTGGCTGCAACGGTGGCGGCATGCAGCTGTACTGTTTGTGCAAAACAGAGAGTAGTATCCTGTGAAGCAACAACGGTCGGATAAGGAACTACTTTTACCCTTATAGCACCATTGGCCGTGCAATTACCAAGACGGGCCAGTACATTATAGGTAATATCGTTTAACGGTGCAGCCGTCGGGTATTTGATATTGGCATTGTTTAAACCTGCTGCCGGCGACCATACAAAATTCAAACCATGGCTCTCCGGACGCAGGTTGATACTATCGGTCCGGCAGATGGTTGTATCAGGCCTTAATTGAACGGAAATGGCCTGCAGCACGTTCACCTTAACAGAATCTGAATTAATACAACCATTGTCATTCACATTCACCACATAAGTAGTAGTGTCTTTCGGGAACACATAAGGCGTTGCTGAGCTGGCATTGCGTATATAAGGACCCGGTGTCCAGGCAAAAGTAGCATTGGCGCTGCTGGTAGCTTTAAGATACAAGGTATCGATACTGCAGATCAGTGTATCCCGGAATGGTAAACTTATCAGTGGTTTATCCAGCACCGAATAAGTTTTGGTAACAGTATCGATACACCCCTTGCTATTGGTTGCTATCAGGCTTATGCTGATGTTGGATAACGGCGAACCATACTTGTACTGCGGATTCTTAAGTCTTGAAGTATCGGCAAGTGTTGCAGGATCACCAAAATTCCATCGCCAGCTGTCTACAACGCCATAGGAGGTTGTAGTAGCATCCCCGAACGTGTAAGGATTCTGGAAGCAGCTGCCGTTGATATTGAAATCGGCTGCAAAGCCGGGAAATACGCGAACTCTGGTGGTGGTGGAATCAGTACAACCTCCTGTTGCAGTCACCTTCAGCTTTACCGTAAATACTCCTGTGTCTTTATAAGTATAGGTTGGCGTGGGCGCATGAGAAGTATCCAGTGGATTACCTGTGCCAAAATCCCACAGATAGGAGGCTATATTGCTGTTGGTAGACTGATTAAAGAAGGTGTTGGTATAACTGTCGCAGGAAATGTACTCAGGGTCCAGTACCGCCGCCGCGAGACTACAGTTGGCAACGGTGATATGGATCTCTTTCCGGGTGGCGCCAATTTTTACGCCGTTCCTGTACTCTTCTACTTCTACTGCCACAACATAATCGCCCGTTTGAGAAGGGGCCTTGCCCGAAATAATACCGGTAGTAGGGTTAATACCTACGGCTGCCCCCAGCGGCGAAAGGCCCGAAAAGCCGCCATTATACGGAACGCTGCCATAAGGCGGACCTGATGGGGGATTGGGCTTTGCCTGGTTATTACCCTGGCCGCCGCCAATGATCCCTTCGGTAAAACGATATACCAGTGAGTCGCCGTCAATATCTGTGGCGCTGAAATCAAATGTAAAAGGGGAATTATAACAAATAACCGCCGTATCGCGCTGTGCGAAAACTGGGCTGTTGTTGTTGTAATAACCTTGTCCGTTCACAGTACCGGGAATGGTGTTCGTATAGCTAACCCCAACAGCGCTGGAATTGCTGACGTTTACAATGCCTGCTATACGGCAACAGCGTTGTACGGTGAGCGTATACCCGTTTGTATTATTGGGAAGGGTAACGGTGGTAGTAAATTTGTCGATACGGTAACAGATGGTTGGTACCGGGTTGATACAAGGACTGAAACTAAGCTTGGTATCAATGCTGGTAGCGGTTCTGGTTACGGTTAGTGTTTGAAGCAGGCTGTTATTATCAAGATTATAAATGCCGAGAAAAACCTCCTGGTCTATCTGTTGTTGGGTAGAGTTGCAATCGAGGTATTGATTGATTGTGATGCTATAGTTGGAGGTGTTACTGGCAGCTCCCGGACCCAGGTACTCATATGAGATCCAGCCTCCTTTAAGGTGGTTTGCCATTAAAGGAGTTGCTGCAAAGGATAATACGAGTACCAGGATTAATATTTTCATCACTCACGACGGTTCAAGGCTTCCAGAAAATGTAGCAAATGACTGTTCACTGCCGCTGTTGCTTCCCACATTCCCATATGCCCCACATTTTCCAGTATATGAATATACGAACAATTTGGCAGGCTCACCTGCTGCAGTACATCATTTAATGGAGCGGCAACATCATCGGTTCCTATGATAAACAAAACAGGTGTTTTGCTGCCTGAAAGAACTGCTGTTCTGTCTGGACGCTCCATCATTGCTTTATAATACTGCTGTAATGGTAAATCGGCAAATGCCGCGCTTTGTTCTATCAGCTCGTTTACCTGCTCCGGGTGGCTGCTTTTGAATGCAGCAGCGAAAAGATTGGGAATGGTAGTACGAAGGAAAGAAGGACCGCCATATTGCTCTATCATTTCAATGCCCCGCTGACGGTTTTGTTTCTTTTCAGGAGAGTCGGCGAAGGCCGAAGAATGAACCAGCCCAAAGCCGGTGAGTTTATCGGGAAACAATGCTGCAAAAGCCAGGGTAATATAACCTCCCATGCTGTGGCCGAACAGCACGGCTTTTTCAAGTTGTTCGTGTTGTAACAACGCATCGATAACACGGGCAAATTCTTCAATGCCGGGAGTACCCGGTAAAGCCTGTGAATTGCCGGAGCCGGGGAAATCTGGAGTAATGACAAGATAATCGGGTTCCAGGTAAGCTATCTGCCTGTTCCAGATGGTGCTGTCTTCACCAAAACCATGTAAAAAAATAACCGGGGTACCCTTTCCTGTTTTCCGATAAGAGATAAGGGTGTCATTATAGTTAAAGGAATATAACATACTTATTCATCCGCCGCCAGCTGAAAACACCGGTAGGCCATTAGTAATACAATGGGGACCAGTGCAATGTTCAGGTGCTGGGGCAAAAATAGCCAGCCCAGCAAAAGCGCTATCTGCAGGAAACCGGCAAAGCGGAAATACTTACGTACCCGTGGCGATCTTTTCCAGATGAAAAATGCGGCGATGAAATGGGTAGGAAGCGCCCACAACAGATTATAGTTGCTGCTGCATACTACATGATCGGTTCCAAACCACATGAATAACAACAGGAAACCAGCTACACCGGTAGTATATAGCAGCAGCGAATCAATCAGGCGGGTGATAAATCTGGCTGTTCTGTTTTTTAACTGCGACAGCAATAGTATAACGAAGCTGAATAGGCTGAAAACAAGTAAGGGGATCCATTTATTCTGCGGGCTTACCGGCGGCACGGCTTGTACAAGCGGCAGGGTTTCGCTTACGATAGGTTTATTGCCCGGAAGCACGGATGTATTTAATCCTTTTTCAAGATAATCCGGCAGGAACATACTTTGCTGAACAGTTACCGTATCATCGAGTTTGCTGCCCAGCAAAATATCTATTCCCAGTTTGCTCCAGGGCTGCCCTCCTTTGTCGAGATAGGTATGCAGCATATTACGGAAGCTGGTGCGTGGCGGCGTAAGTGAGGTGGTAATGGTTAAGCCGCTGTTCTGCTGCTCAACCATGTCGCGCACCCTGCTGGTACAGTTATCAAAAAGGAAATCGTACTTGTAATATTTGTTATCGTCCTGCAGGTTTACCTGCAGCGCTTTGTACATACGGTTTTTAGCTTCGCAACTGATGTCCAGCACCTGCTCCGAAACACTTCGCTGCTCGTATTGGTAAAATCGTATAAACTCAGAATAACGCTCTGCCGACAAAAAGTAATTGAGCTTACCGCGAACGAATTTGGCATAGAAATCAGGATCGCTGAAATCAAAAGTACCATAGTTGAAAACTACATCGCTGAAGGTCGCGCTGTCTATCACCCGCATGGCGGTATGGCCAAAGGTTGAATACAATTCTTCGCCCGGAGCGCAGGTAAGAACGCTGATCCTCAGGTGACAGCTGTCGCTGCTTTGTGAGCGCGACCAGAAGCTGGTGCAGAGTAACAGCAACAGCAGCCATAGGCGATTGTATCTTCTTCTTTGCATATTATAATACTTCTACCTGGTTACGCAGGAGGTCTTCAAATACATCTCTTTTACGAATAAGATGAGGCGCGCCATTCTTAACAAGCACTTCTGCCGGTTTAAAACGTGAGTTGAACTGGCTGCTCATTTCAAATCCATAGGCGCCGGCATTATAAAATACCAGCAGATCACCTTCTCTTACTTCGTTTAGTTTCCTGTTCCAGGCAAAAGTGTCGGTTTCGCAGATATTACCCACTACCGCATATTCTTTCAGCGGTCCGCTAGGATTACTGATATTTTCAATGCGGTGATAGGCATCGTAGAACATGGGACGGATCAAATGGTTAAAGCCGCTGTCTACACTAACAAAACTGGCAGCGGAAGTCTCTTTTATCACATTTACCTGGGTAACGAAATAACCACACTCGCTCACCATAAATTTACCCGGTTCAAACCATACCTGTAATGGTTTGCCTCCGGGATTAGGGTGATTATCGAACGCTGCCTTCACCTTTTCAGCCAGTAGATCAATGTCTGTTCCAACATCCCCTTCTTTGTAGGGTACTTTAAAACCACCGCCCAGATCTATGAACTCCAGTTCTTTAAAATGGGGAATGATGCTGAACAACACTTCTATACCCTTCACAAAAACATCTACATCTTTGATCTCACTGCCTGTATGTATATGAAGATCGCTTATGTGAAGATTATGCTGTTCCACTACCTGAAGAATTTGATCTATCTGGTCTATGGGAATGCCAAACTTGCTTTTTTCGTGGCCTGTAGAGATCTTGAGGTTGCCACCCGCCATA